>JANLUQ010000434.1:0-15312 GCA_031363565.1 Armatimonadota bacterium
GGGCGACATGAAGTTCTTCCCGGATGTACCCGTTTTCGCCGCTGAGGTCCGCAGCGAGAACGACTACGGGCCAAAGGCCGAGGAGGACATGGCTGCCAAGCGTGCCGACTACTTCGCCGCCGGCTGCCAAGTCGTCTGGGATGTGGACCTGCTGTGTGAGGACGTGGTGCGAATGTACCGCATGGACAACCCCGACAACCCAACCATCTGCCAGCGAGGCGAGACTGCTGAGGCCCGGCCCGCCGTGCCGGGCTGGGCGATGCCGGCAAATGACCTGTTCGAGTAGAGGAGCCTTCCCATCATGTCCGCATTGCAGCAGCCGTTCTATACGCCTGAACAATATCTGGAGATCGAGCGCAAGGCCGAATACAAGAGCGAATACTATGCCGGCCAGATGTTCGCGATGGCCGGGGCCAGCCGTGAGCACAATCTGATTACCGGGAATATTGTGGGGGAACTGCGCTCACTTCTTCGTGGGGAGCCGTGCGAGACTTATCCAAGTGATATGAAAGTTCTCGTCAGCGCGTCGGGCCTCTATACTTACCCCGATGTTTCCGTGGCCTGCGGCGAGCCACAGTTTTTGGACCGGCAGGGCGACGTGCTGCTGAACCCTCTGGTCATCGTAGAAGTGCTCTCGGACTCGACGGAAGCCTACGACCGAGGGGCGAAGTTCGCGCTCTATCAGCGCGTCGAATCGCTGCAAGAGTACGTCCTGGTTT
Organism: Armatimonadota bacterium; assembly: GCA_031363565.1. GTDB lineage: Bacteria > Armatimonadota > Armatimonadia > Armatimonadales > Capsulimonadaceae > JANXMY01. Next base: position 720 of record JANLUQ010000434.1, read on the forward strand.
CGCAGGACAAGGCGCGCGTGGAGAAGTATCTCCGGCAGCCCGGCGGCCAATGGCTATACTCGCGGACCGACGGCCTGGAGGGTGAGGTCAGCCTGGGAGCCTTGGGCTGCCGCCTGCCGCTGTTGGAAGTCTACGCGCGGGTGCAGTTTGCCCCGTCACAAGAGGGAGCCGAGCGAAGTAAGGATTAGACTAAGAGGATGCTGGTAATGCAAATTCATCAAATGTCCCAGTTTGTTCTGGGCATCATGGCAAGTGGCGGCGGGCTGTTCCTTTTTCTTGCCTGCCTCTACATGTGCCTGAAAAGCAAGGCTTTACTACCCTGGGCACGGGTGCCGTTGTTGTGGGCAGCATATGCCGTCATGCTGGGAGCGGGCAACCTCTCCCGCGCGTTCGACGAGCCTCATCAGGAGTCTTATCGTACTATCTCTCTTGGGTGGCTGTCACTGCTGGTCGTCATCGTTGGCCTCACATCCGTTATCATCCTAAACCGGGCTGATAAGAAGGCGAAAGCCGATGTGGGTATAACCCCGTTGGGAGAACACAAAGCATGACCGACATCACCAAAGGCCCCTGGCAGGTGCAGGATGAACTCATCGAGCAGCCGAGTTGGGGCGGGCAGTATATCATTGACCTGAAGGGACTGGCCGACGACCCGCAGTGGAAGGGAAAAAAAGTCGGGCAGTCCTATGAGATGGCGAAGGCGTCGAAGCTGATTGACCCGGACGGCGGAGCGGTCACGACGCTTTCTGAACTGATCAGCGCGGACCCGGCGGCCTTCCTGGGGCAGAAGGTCGTGGACAAGCATGGGCCGGACCTGTCGCTTTTAATCAAGCTGACGCAGGCCAAGGGCAACTCGTTCCAGGTCCACCTGCCGGAAGGCAAATCGCTTGGCCATTGGGTGCCGAAGCCCGAGGCCTGGTTTTACCTCGCGCCGGGCCTGTTCACGTTCGGCCTGAAGGCGGGCACGGACTTCGAGGCGTATTCGCGCGTCCTGCACACTTTGGACGACGAGATGGGCCGCCTGAGCCGCGAGGTCAAGTCGGGCCGCTTCGGGGTGGAGGAGGCACGGGCGCAGGCGCAGCAGCGCATCCACGCGCTGGACCCGTTCGCGTATGTGAATCTAGTCGAGGCGCAGACGGATGACGTGATTGATCTGACGGCGGGCGGTATCCACCACTCCTGGGAGCAGGACGACGCGCGCTTCCCAGACGGCAACCTGGTCTATGAAGTGCAGATTGATGTCCCCGACGATAAGTGTTCCATGCGCGGCTTCGACAAAGGCAAGTTCCTGGACGACGGCGGTCTGCGTCCGACGCATGTCGCGGACTATCTGGCAACCATCGAGCGGGACCCCGCCCACAACGAGCTGTCCCGGCATATCCGCAAGCCCCAGATCGTGGAAGAAGGAAACGGCATCAAGACCGAATCCCTCTTCCGCACAGCCCACTTCAACACCGACCGGCTGACGGTCACGGCAGGGGCGACACTGCCGCAGTCACTCGCCAACGGCTTCCACCACCTGTTCGTCCATGCAGGCACGCCCACAATCGGCGGGCGGGCGCTGGCTCAGGGCCACTCCTACGTCCTGCCGGCCTCGGTCGGCGAGTACATGATCGAGGCGGGCGATAAAGACGCGGTGCTGCTAAAGACGTACCTGCCGGTGTGAGCCGATCCTATCCCCGGCGCGAGCGCCGCTCCTTCCCTCGGAGGGAAAGATGGGTAAACGGACGGTTAGACGTTCTCCCCATGGGGCTTCTCGGTCACGGCAGGCTCACGATAAACAAGTCTCACCCCCTTTGACACCCCCTTCCCTTCGAGGGAAGGGTCGGCGCTCGCGCCGGGGATAGGATCCTATGCCCACCACCCAAACACTGCTCGAACCCGCCTTCCTCAAAAAACTGGAAGCCCTCAGCCTCGTCTCCAAGCGCGTTTTCGCGGGGCAGACCAAAGGCGAGCGGCGCTCGATCAAGCGAGGCTCGTCCATCGAATTCGCCGACTTCCGTGAATACACACTGGGCGATGACCTGCGCTATGTGGACTGGAAGGCGTATGGGCGGCTGGAAAAACTGTTCCTGAAGCTGTTCGTGGAGGAGGAAGACCTGAGCATCCACCTCCTGGTGGATACGAGCCAGAGCATGGAGTTCGGCAGCCCTGTCTCCAAGGCCGTCTACGCGCGCCGCCTGGCCGCCGCGCTTGGGTACATCGCGCTGTCCGAATATGACCGCGTTCTGCTGGCTTCGTTCAGCGGCGGGCTGGGGGAGATGATGCCGCCGATGCGCGGCAAGCCGGGCATCTTCCCATTCTTTCAGTTCCTGGAGACGCGGATGCCCTCGGGGGGTGGGACGAAGTTCGGCGAAGCACTGACCCAGTACGCGCTGCGGGCGAAAAACGTGGGGATCGCCGTGGTCGTCTCCGACTTCTTCGACGAGACCCATGTGCAGGGCATCAAGGCGCTGCTGTCGCGGCGGTTTCAGGTGGTCCTGCTGCACGTTCTGGACGAGGAAGAGCTGCATCCGACCTTGACGGGCGACTTGCGGCTGGTGGACTCGGAGACGGGGGCGATTCGGGAGGTGAGCATCTCGCCGCACCTGCTCGCCCAGTATGAAGCCCATCTCCAATCGTTCTGCGCGGGCTTGCAGGCATTGGCGAACCGCTACAGCATGGACTACGTCCGGGCCTCGACGGGCCTGCCGTTCGAGGACGTGGTCTTGAAGTCCCTGCGCGGTGGTGGGCTGGTACGGTAGCCGGACAAGGCGAAGGGCACCTGGATCAGTGAAGGTGCCCGGCTACAGCAGATTCTTCTTGACCACAGTCCCCAGCGGCGAGTCGCCAACCGTATAACCCTGCGCCTCGATTTCGGCTCGCAGGGCGTCCGAGCGGGCGAAGTCTTTGGCCTTGCGCGACTCGTCTCGCTGCCCTTTCAGGGCGATGATGTCCTGCGGCAGCCCGTCCACGTCGTTCTCCGCCGTGGGTTGAGCGGCGCGGGAGCGCGCCTCGATATCCAGGCCCAGCACCGAGTCGAATTCGCGCCACAGGCGGTAGGACTTGGCTTCGTGCAGGGCGGCGACGGCGCGCGGTAGGTTCAGGTCGTCGGAGATGGCCTCGAAGACGGTCTGCCGTGCACGGGCGTACTCCTGCTCCGATAGCCCATCGTCCTCGCCGATGCGCGCCTTCAGCTCATAGACCTTGCCCAAGGCTTTGGTCGCTGCTGCCAGTGATTCCCATGTCTCGACGTTGAAGGCGAGTTCCGACCGATAATGGGCCGTTAGGCACAGGTAGCGGTAGGCTAGCGGGTCATAGCCTCGGTCTATCAGCCGCTGCACGGTCAGGAAGTTCTCGCCGGACTTGGACATCTTGACGCCTTTCGCGTCCGCCGAGGGTGTGACGACGTTCAGAAACGCGCCGTGGAGCCAGAACCGGACGAAGGGGTGCCCGGTCGCGCACTCGGATTGCGCGATCTCGTTGGTGTGGTGGACAGGGATGTGGTCGATGCCGCCGCAGTGGATGTCCAGGGTCTCGCCCAAGTACTTCATGCTCATGGCCGAGCACTCGATGTGCCAGCCGGGGTAGCCCTCGCCCCACGGCGACGGCCACTTCATGATGTGGGTCGGCTTGTTGGTGAACCACAGAATGAAGTCGGCGGGATGCCGCTTACCCGCGTCCACGTTGACTTCTTCGCGCGCGCCCTCGCGCTGCGCGCCCAGGTTCAAACCGGCCAGCTTGCCGTAGTCGGCGTCTTTGGCGGTGTCGAAGTAGACGCCCTCGGATGTCTCGTAGATATAGCCCTGCGTTTCCAGCCGCTCGATCAGGGCGATCATCTCGGTGACGTGGCTAGTCGCGCGGGGGGTAATGTCCGGCTTGATGATGTTCAGCCGGGCCGAATCCCGAAAGAAGGCTTCCTCGTAGAATTTGGCGATGTCCCAGGGCGACTTCCGCTCGCGCTCCGCCGCCGTCGCCATCTTGTCTTCGCCCGCGTCCGAGTCCGAGGTCATGTGGCCGACATCGGTGACGTTCATCACATGCTCGACGGCCCAGCCGTGCAGGGTTAGGATCCGGTGCAGCAGGTCTTCAAAGATGTAAGTCCGCAGGTTGCCGATGTGGGCGTAGTTGTAGACCGTCGGCCCACAGCAGTACATCCGGACCGTGTGGCCATCGGCGGGCGTGAAGATTTCTTTCGAGCGTGTGAGCGTGTTATGCAAAACCAGGGGTGTCATGGGGTTATTATAGCACATGACTTGTCGCACATGCCCCCGCGCCGCCTGCGGAAGTGGTCTGCCGACAGGAAGACTCACCGCCTAGCTGCATCGCTGCTGAGAGTGATCTGTTTGCCGACGGTCGCGACCGGGCCGTTCTCGGGGGCCACCGGCACTTCCAGTGCCGGTGCCTCTTTTGCGATCAGGGGAGGAAATCTCCCCCCCCACGCCGAAACCGCCTCCTACCCATCTCAATGAAGACAGGATTTTTCCATGACACCCATGAAAATCGGCATCGTCGGCTGCGGTAATATCAGCAATATCTACCTCGAAGCGGGCAAAAAATTCGACATCCTCGACATCGTCGCCGTGTCCGATCTGGACCTGGCGCGCGCCCAGGCGAAGGCGGAGGAACATGGCATCGCCAAGGCCGCCACCGTGGACGCGCTGCTGGCTGACCCCGAGATCGAGATCGTCGTCAACCTGACTGTGCCGGGCGCGCACTACGATGTCTGCAAGGCCACGCTGGAGGCTGGCAAGCACACATACGTCGAGAAGCCGCTCTCGCTGACCCGCGCGCAGGGGCGCGACCTGCTCGAAACGGCCCAGGCTAAGGGCCTGCGCGTCGGCGGCGCCCCGGATACGTTTATGGGCGCGGCCCTTCAGACCTGCCGGAAGCTGATTGATGATGGCGCTATCGGGCAGCCCATCGCCGCCACCGCCTTCATGCTCGGGCGCGGCGTCGAGTCCTGGCATCCGAATCCGGAGTTCTTCATTAAGCCCGGCGGCGGCCCGATGTTCGACATGGGGCCGTATTACCTGACCGCGCTCGTCTCGCTCCTCGGGCCGCTGAAGCGGGTCACCGGGTCGGCCCAGATGTCGTTCCCGGAACGTCTGATCACCAGCCAGCCTTTGTCCGGTCAGACCATCATCGTCGAAACCCCTACCCATATCGCGGGCGTCATGGACTTCGCGAGTGGAGCGGTCGGGACCATCATCACGTCCTTCGATGTCTGGGCGCACAACCTGCCGCCCATCGAGGTCCATGGCTCGAAAGGATCGCTGTCTATCCCCGACCCGAATATGTTCGACGGCACGGTGAAGCTGTACAGCGAGGGTAAATGGGAGGAAGTGCCGCTGACACACGGCTATGCCGAGAACAGCCGGGGCATCGGTGTCGCCGATATGGCCTATGCCATCCAGGAAGGCCGTCCGCACCGGGCGAGCGGGGAATTGACATTCCACGTGCTCGAGGCTATGCACGGGTTTCTGGACGCCTCTCATTTGGGCAAGCACTACCTCATGGAGAGCCGGGGCGTCCGCCCCGAGGCTCTGCCCGAGAAGTGGCCGGCGTAGCACGGAGACGAAAAAGAAGGGGGGCGGGCAGTGTGCCCGTCCCCCTTTCGTGTGTGTCGTCTACCGGTGATGCCGATAATGCCGATAATGCCGATGCCCGACCCGGTACTTGCGGTGGATGCGGCCTTTCGAGGTGACTACCGACCGGTATGTGCGGTTGCCGTTGCGCCGGTGGACGACGGACTTAGCCCCCACCGTTCGGTGGGCGGCGATGCTGGCGTTCTCCGAGGTCTTGCGGACGGGATACTCGATGGCTTTGCCTAGCTTGTGCAGCGTGTTGCTGTCGTGCTTGGCCTGCGCCATGGGCGACACGAGTGCGGCTCCCAATATACACGCGAGCACGGCGACGATGCGCGGGTTGATGCGAATCACGTTCTTCTCCTTCAGCCTTGTTTTTGAGGCGGGGTGGTCTACTCTGTCATGCCCGTAAGCGTCTGGATTCAAACGGAAGTTCCCACGGACTCACCCTGGTGTGGATACCGACCCACCGGTCCGCAGGTATTCGGCGAAGTATTCCGGCAGGCCAACCGCTTGGAGCCGGGAGCACGCGGCCTCTATATCATAGGGCAGGCGGATCTGCTCGGTCGTTACGCTGCCACCATCTATCGTCAGGACGCAGTACCCGGCACGCGGGTCGCCGTCTTTGGGCCTGCCGACGCTGCCTGTGTTGACGAAATGGACGCCGTCCACAACTCGGTGGTAGGGAACATGGGTGTGCCCGAAGACAATGATGTCGGCGTGAGCATCGCTCCGCCCGCCTGCCGTGAACTTCTGTAAGTACGGTTCCGAGCGTGTCTCGAACAGGTACTCCGTCGTGGAGGCGGGCGAGCCGTGGCAGAGCAGCACGCGCTGGCCCTCTACGTCCAGGCGTATTTCGCGGGGAAGTTCCCTCAGCCACGCTTTGTTCACGTCAGTCGTGTGCTCGCGCGTCCAGAAGAACGAGATGTCGCTCATCTGGATGTCGAACGGCTTGACGTAGTTGCAGCCACAGGAGTCCTTGTTGAACCCGACGCCCTCATCGTAGTTGCCCAGCACGGTCGGGCAGTCCAGATACTGCACCAGTTCCTGGACCTCGTTAGACTGGGAGGCATAGCCGCCCAGGTCGCCCAGGCAGTATACGCCGTCATAGTCGTTGTCGCGGATGTGGCCCACGACCTCACTCATTGCGGGCAAGTTCGCGTGGACGTCCGAGAAGATCGCCAGTTTCGTCGTCACCGTGTTCCTCCAAAGCTCAGGCCGGATCAATCGTGTACAGGACTAAGAACCTAAATCCTACAGTGGAACCACTTCCGTGACCGTTGGCCCCGCCCCGCCGAAGTAGCGCCGCTGGAAGTAAAACGCGACATTTACCAGGCCAATCAAAGCAGGCACTTCTACCAGTGGGCCGACCACTGCGGCGAATGCTGCCCCCGAATTGATGCCGAAGATGGCGATAGCCACCGCGATTGCGAGTTCAAAGTTGTTGCCCGCCGCCGTGAACGCAAGGGTCGCGGATTTGGAGTAATCCGCGCCAAGCCTGCGGCCCATGAAAAACGACACCAGGAACATGATTGCGAAGTAAACGACCAGCGGGATCGCGATCCGCACGACATCGAAGGGGATGCGGACAATGTACTGCCCCTTGAGCGAGAACATAATGACGATGGTGAACAGCAGGGCAATCAGCGTGATTGGACTGATGCGCGGAATGAACTGGCCTTCGTACCATTCCCGTCCCTTCGCCTTGACCAGAATAAGCCGCGTCAGCATTCCCGCGAAGAATGGGATGCCTAAATAAATCAGCACGCTTTGGGCAATCGCGCTCATGCTGATGCGGGAAAGATCAACGCCTGCGAAGTGGACGCCGAAGAGCGGCGGCAACACTTTGAGGAAAACATAAGCATAGACGGAGAAGAACAAGACCTGGAAGATCGAGTTCACTGCCACCAGCCCTGCCGCATACTCTGGGTCTCCGTTGGCAAGATCGTTCCAGACCAGGACCATGGCGATGCAGCGGGCTAGGCCGATGATAATCAGGCCCACGGCGTATTCGGGCTTGTCAGGCAGCTGCAACAGGGCCAGCGCGAACATCAGCAGCGGCCCGACGATCCAGTTCTGGACGACAGACAGCGCCAGGATGCGCGTGTTGCGGAAGACCTTGCCGAGTTCCTCGTACTTGACCTTCGCCAGCGGCGGGTACATCATCAGGATTAAGCCGATGGCGATGGGAATCGAGGTCGTACCGACCGACAGGTGGGTAATGCTTTGCGAGATGCTTGGCACGAAGAAGCCGAGGCCGACTCCCAGGACCATCGCCAGGAAAATCCAGCCTGTCAGGTATCGGTCCAGGAAAGAGAGCCTGCCCGTGACCGAAGGGTGACAGGTGGCGATGGTACTGCTCATTGGTTATGTTTCTCTGTTCAGCAGCAGCCGGACGGACTGCACACACAGCCCGCGTCCGCCCCCGGAGCCATCGAAAGGCTGGGCAGACATGACTCTTTCGCGAGGCAGTCGGTGTGCTTGGCGGCGAGGCTGAGGACGACGGCATCCTCCGTGACCATGTGGCCCGCGATGGGGTACTGCGAGAGAACAGCATCCTCACACTCGATCTCCACTTCCAGGTCTTCCCCATCAGGCAGAACGCCTTTGGCTTTGGCGAGATCGAGCACACCGGCCATTTTGCCGGCATGGAGGCGGTGGTGAGTATCAGTGCCGAGCCATGCCTGTAACTGGCAGGTCTGGACGGTATGCAATCTGCCGCCGCAGTCAATAAACTTCTTGCTGACGTGGCCGACCTCCGTGATGTGGAACGAGACTGGGACGGTGTTCAGGCCGGGAAGCACGAGGTGGAAGTGCTTGTCCGGGTAGGTCTGAAGCAGTTGGGTGAGGTGGCTGAGTTTCATGGGATATTTCCTTGGGCTATTTTCTCGATAGGGACGAAGAACGCTCAAGCCGCGGAGACAGTTGGCACAAGACAAATCTATGTTTCGATAATAATTAAAGTATTGTAGCATTTCCGAGACATCGTGTCAAGCCTTTTCGCGACACAAGCAAAAAGCCGCCCGAGGAATGATTTCCCCGGGCGGCTCAATTGGCCAGTGGCTGATATAAAGCCGTCTCAGGATGCGCCGAACTTCCTCGGGTCCTTCTTTGAGTGGCCGGGTCGGCTCGGCCAGGGGCTGGTACAAGGCTGTGTAAGCCTCCCACGCGCCTTTCTGGTAGAGGTTCTGGAAGAACAGATACTGCTCTGCGTCCTAGGAGTGTGCGTAAGAACTCCGAACAGGCGGTTAAAACCGCAGCAACGAAGGCACCCCACTGAAACCTCTGCCTTCTAAAACCTCTGCCTTCGCAGACTCAGACTCCGAACCTGCGAAGGCAGGTTTCGTGCCTTTGTTGTCGCGACTTCAGTCGCCCGGTCCCCCTTTTATATACACCCTAAGCCTGCTCCATTATAAACGCGGATGAGGCTATTTCCGCCTGCGCTACCGGGTTGTCACCTCGGTCGCTGGGAAGCCCACGCCGTCGATGACGGCCAGTACCTGAGGGACGCTGACGCGGATTGGGTCGTAGCGGACGGCGGCGCGCTTCGCGGCGAAGTCGACATGGGCGTCATACACACCCGGAGTTTTCTTCAGCGCGGTCACGATCTGGCCGCTGCACGCGGCGCAATCCATCTTGCTCACGGCGAACGTGGCCGTCCGAAGGGCGGCTGACGCGGGTACTGGGAGCGCGGTGGACATCTGCGACCGGGCGCGCTCGGCGGCGATCTGCGGGTAGGCCATGATCGCCAGCGTGAATGCCGCGACGGCCCACAGCGAGACCCTAGCGACATGGCTCGCGCTCGCCGTACCCCTAGCGCACTCGCCCTCGGTGGCGCAGGCGGTTCCTTTAGCGGGGCGGTAGGTCAAGTAGAAGGCCACCCCCAGGATCAACAAGGTCAGGCCGATCAGGTATGGGCGATATGGCGTCAGCGCCGCGCTGAGGCCCAGCGTCCCCGCGCTGGCGACGCCCAGGATCAGCGGCAGGATGCAGCACGCGGAAGCGGCGACGGCGGCGACCACGGCCCCGAGAACAACGATGACTTTCTTCATGACCTGAACTCCTTTACTCGGCGCAGCAGGATAGCTTCGTGGGGTCCTTGTACCGGGAGATGGCAACGATCTTCAGGGCTTCGGCCATTGTCGGATAGACGTGCAGCATATCAACATAATCGTCTACTGTAGCACGGAACCGCAACCCCATCGCCGCCTCGTGGATAACCTCCGCCGCGCTGCTGCCGACCATACTCACTCCGAGTACCTCGCCCGTGTCCTCGTCGGCTACCATCTTGATGACGCCCTTTGGGTCGCGGATGGCCCCTGCACGCGGCACTAACGACATCGGCACCGTGCTGCACCAGCAGGAATGTCCTGCGGCCAGGGCCTCCTTCTCGGTCATGCCGACGACGCCGATCTGCGGGTCGGTGAAAATGGCGCGGGGGATGACGCGGTGATCCACCGGGCGCAGCGGCTGGTCCGACAGGGCGTTGTGAGCCGCGATCCCGCCGTCGTGACTGCCCACGGGCGTCGCCATCTGGCTGGCTCCTTCGCGCCCAATCACGTCCCCCGCCGCAAAGACGTGCGCCACGTTCGTTCGCAGGAACTCATCCACGCGCACTGCGCCCTGGGCGTCCAGAACCACGCCCGCCTTCTCAACGGCGATGGCGTCGGTATTCGGACGTCGGCCGGTGGCGACCAACAGCCGCTCGGCTCGAAACTCCTGGGTTTTCCCACTGACCGTGACCGTCGCGGCAACGCCGCCCCCATCCTGTCGGATGGCTTGGATGGACGCGCCCGTGACGATGCGGATACCCTCAGCCTCCAGCAGCGGCCCGATAGCCTGGCCGACTTCTAGCTCATAGCCGTGGGCCAGCACCTGGGAATTGCGCTCCAGGATCGTGACCTCGGTCCCGAACCGGGCGAACATCTGGCCGAGTTCCAGGGCGATGTAGCCGCCGCCCACGATCAGCAGGGAATACGGGCACTCCTTCATCTCCATCGGCTCGTTGTGGGTGAGCAGGTCGCTTGTGAGATAGGGCACCGTATCCAGCCCCTCGATGGCGGGTAGGACGGGGCGCGACCCTGTGGCGATCAGAATCTTCTCGCCTCTCAGCCGCCGTCCACCGACCTCCACCGTTCGGGCATCCGTGAATTGGGCGTGCCCCTCGATGATGCTCACTAGGCCTCCGACTAGGCTGTCGTACTTCTTTTGGCGGTAGCCGGCGATCACGGCGTCCTTCTGGACGATCAGCGCGCCGAAGTCCAGCCTGAGCACGGATGGGGCCAGGCCAGGGTAGCGCGGGTTTTTGGCATCATAAACCAGCTTGGCGGCTTCGACCAGATTCTTGGAGGGCAAGCACCCACGGTTGACGCAGGTGCCGCCGATGGTGCGCTCCTCGGTCATGACGGCGGTCTTGCCCATCTCCTGGGCGTGCAGGGCAGCGGCAAAGGCCGTCGGGCCAGAGCCGAGGATGATGAAGTCGTAGGCTTCGCTCACTGTCCGTCCCTCCTGAGCGTCAGGCGCGGCAGGAGGAATAGAGTGACCAGCAGGCCACCGCAGCAGATCCGGTGGATCATCGAGTACTCTCTCCGAGTCGGGTCAGGTCGGCCAGGAGCGCGCCGAGCGTCGTGCCTTGGTGCTCGTCGCGCAGGTAGTAGCAGGTGAACTTGCCCTGCTTGCGGACCCGGAGCATTCCCGCCGTGGTCAGCAGTTTGAGATGGTGGGAGACGGCGGGCAGGGACATCCCGAGCAGCGTCGCCAGTTCGCAAACGCACAGCGGTTCCTGGGTGAGCGCGTACAGGATGCGGGCGCGCACCGGGTCGGCCATCGCCTTGAGCATGACGGTGGCCTGGTCGAAGGCATCGTCCTTTGGCATGAGGCGAGCGACGCGGCGCACGCGGGTGGGGTCATCATTGTAGGCGTCGCAGGTGAGTTGGTCAAGGTCACGTTCGAGCAGGGTTGACATTGGCAGAGTCCTCATCACTTATACGATTGCTTAATCGTATAAGTTCCATGAAGGGCGATGCGCTGTCTCTCAGGCGACTGAAATTGCGATGAAAGTGGGTGAGGCGTACCCCGCACGATCCATAAAGAGGATTTCGCTGGGGTTCGGACCGCAGTGCGTGATGACGATGACACTACATGAGGCAAAGTGGAAGCGACACCGAAACTGCCCCTGTTTTCAAGGCGTCTCAGGATGCGCCGAACTTCCTCGGGTCCTTCTTGAGTGGTTGGGTCGGCTCGGTCAAGGGCTGGTACAAGGCCGTGTAAGCCTCCCATGCGCCTTTCTGGTAAAGGTCATGGAAGAACAGATACTGCTGCGCCCAGCCGGCCATCGGCCCAAACTGCTTCCGCAGGTGGTCGCCGATCTTGGCGTAGCCGGCCTTGGTCAGCGTCTTGGCAGCGGGTGTCCCCTTGAGGTAGGTCTGCTGGGCGATGCGGCGGATATGCGTGTCCACAGGGACGGCCCCGTCTTTGTCCAGCGAGAATAGGCAGACGCAGTCAGCAATCTTTTCGCCGACGCCGGGCAGGGTCATCAGGGCCTCCTTCGCCTCCTCATAGGGCTTGGCGCGCAGGCCGAACAGCCAGGCGGCGCCGCCGTTTGCGAGCACCATCTGCGCCGTTTCCTTGATATAGCGCGCCCGGTAGCCCAGCCCGGTACTTGTCAGGTGCGGGATCGAAGCTTCGGCCAGGCGGTGGATAGGTGGGAAAGCGTGGTGTTCCAGTCCCGCCACCTCGCCGCCGGGGAAGTTGTCTCCATACTCGCGGCACAAGGCGCTGATGGTCCTTCGGATACGGTATAGGGGCGCGGCGGATGTGCAGAGGAAGGAGAACAAGCATTCCACGGGGTCCTGCCGGATCACGCGCAGGCCCCCAAACTCCTTTACCGCTTCCCGGATGTGCGGATCGGCGGAGGCGAACCGCGCCGTCATGTCCGGCAGGTCTATGTCCAGCCGGAAGTAGTCGCGCACCAAAGTCAGGTCGTGGGGCTGCGGCCCGGTCTCGTAATAGACCATCTCGTCATCCTGCCATAGTCGGACGAGCTGGTGCGCCATCCGGCCCGTTACGGGATCGGTCTGGGGCAGCAGGCAGGCCCACCAGCCCGCCTTGTCCTTGCGCCAGCGGAAAGTCTGACCGCAGATGACTGTGTAGATGATGTGGAATTCGGAGATGGGGCAGAGAAAAGTGGAGTACGTCATGCGTTATTGTACGCCGAGGCGCGCAGTTTGTCAAACGCCCTTGAAGCGGCAGGCACACAGGCGGGAGAGGACAGACAAAGCAGCAGCGCGGCTGTACGCAGGCCGTCTCACGACGGGCTGCGGAACACCGCGCTGCTGCTTTCGATTTCCAAGCAAACTCCGAAGAGTTCGCTCAGGCTTCTGGGTTGGGCTGGTGGCAAAGGTAGCCAGTCATGACCCGCGAGTGAACATCACCCGTAGGCTTGAGCCGCCCCGAAGGTTAAAAGGACTAACCTTCGCCACCGCCCTGTAAACTATGATCCAATGTTGATACCTCCTTTGAATGTGATACTTTAATATACCACGTTTCGCCGCTTTTAATTCCCATCTTTTAAGATATTTTCGCGGCCCCCATTTTTGGCCCAGGCGGGTAGAAACGGAACAAAAAAGATAGCCAGCAGCGTGAACCCGAAGCCGAACCAGAGGGCGCTGAACCAGCCGTGCGCGATTGAGTACCCGTGGGCAGGTCCGAACCAGTCGTACAAGGCGCTGCCGAATTTGTCGCAGAGGACAAGGCTGAGACTCAAGGCGGCCTGCATCAGCCCGTAGACCGTCCCCTCGATCTGGGGCGGGCAGGCGCGGGCAGCCAATGTGTTCAGGCAGACGGCGAGGAAGATCGCCAGGAAACTCCAAAGAAACTGCGCGATCCGCACCGAGGATGCGTCGTGCATGGTCATCGCGATCAAATAGATAGCGGCATCGGCCCCAATCGCGCCCCAGACGATTGCCCGGATGGGCAGCCGCCGGGAGAACGCGCCGAACGCGATCAGCCCAGCGATGGACCCCGCCGCTATCGAGCTATCGAGCCGCCCGATAAAGCCCTTGGAGAGATGCAGCACGTCGGTCTCGTAGTAGACTGAGGCGGTCAGCAAAAGGGGTGTCACATAGAGGTAAAACAGGAACGCGGTCATCACCCAGATCCCCGGTGTCGCCGCCACTGCCCGCAGGGCGGCTGCTGTCCGTGTCCGCTCGGCCCGCTTCGCTTCCTCCTGCTCCGCCGTCATCCTTCGCCCGCTTGTGACCCGCTTGTCTTCCAGCAGAAGCGTCAGCGGCAGGAAGGCCAGCGACAGCAGCGCGGCCACCAGGAAGGTGTGGTGGTACGACCAGGACGCCGTCACCTCCCCATCCAGACGCGCCGTGTAAGCCAGGCTAAGAACTAGGGGTGTAAACTGGAACAAAGTCTGCAAGGAGCCGAATGTTCCCGTCCGGTTGCCCACCGAGACCATAGCAGCGTTGACCAGCACTCCGGCCAGCGCCCCGCCCGTCCCGGCCACGATCAGCAGGCAGGCCAACGCCGCGTAGTGGTACTGATGGAGCGTCATCAGGCCTGCGTACCCCGCCGCCTGCACGATGGCAGCCAGGGCGAAGTAGGAGCGCCGGTGCCATCCGCCCAGCGGATACAGGTCGGACAGGCCGCCCATGAAAGGCTGCAAGTAGGCGGGGAGGTTGATGAGGAGCAGGAGGGTCCCGACCCCGCTGGCCGTCAAGTGCAGCGTGTCTTTGTAGAGAAACAACTGCTTGTTGGCGGTGACCGCCGCCAGAACGCCGCCGAGTGCCGCCGCCGCCGCGATCAGCAGGGCGGTCCGCCAGAGCGCGTCCCGGCTCGCGGGGAGGGTGGGGGAGAAAACTGGGGTCTGAAGGGCCAAAGGCAGAACTTTCTTACGGGGATTGCCTTCAGCGCTGGAGGCGGCGTTTGTATGGCAGGTATTGGGCGCGCTGTCAAACATCCCCGATCAGAGAGACCCCTACCGTGCGCGGACCATGCCATTCATGGCATGGTCCGCGCTT
>JANLUQ010000442.1:0-1675 GCA_031363565.1 Armatimonadota bacterium
CCGCCCAATATGCCTCTTCCGCCCATGCGCTTCACCCACGCGTGCGCTTCATCCACGCGTGCGCCTCTTCCGCCCACCGGGCGGTCGGCGTCCGCGCCCCCCAGACCTGCCGTTCACGGCGGGACTGCGTAACATCAGTCAATAACTCATGTTACGCAGGGGCTGTGACCGGGCCGTAAACGACCCGTCTGGGGGGCGAGACGCCGACCGCCCGGTGGGCGGGAGGAGAAGTCTTCTCTTCCGGTCGCAGACCGGTTGGCCGCAGGCCCCCGGACTTGCCCTTCAGGGCGGGACCGCGTAACATCAGTCAATAACCTCACCAGCGGCAGCCACACACTGGCCGACCGGCAGGCGGGCCTGGCCCAGACCCTGACGGCGGGCGGCTACGGGTTGGCCCAGGCCAAATCCGGCGCGATGGGATTGATTGACCAGGTCGTCCAGGCCCAGGCGCAGACGCTCGCTTACAGCAATGCCTTCCTGCTTCAGAAACCCAAGGGCGGCGGGGCGATATGAGCGGGGGGATACATCTTCACAAGCGCTGTTGGGCAGGCGCTACTGGGCAGGCACTACTGGGATTTCTTGTCCACACGGCTGACGAGGAGCAGGCCGCCGACGAGGAGCAGGATGCCGACGATGCTGATCAGGGTGCCGACGGCGCTGTAGACGAACGGCATCCCCATCTCGCCGGTCAGGGACGATTCGGCCCCGACCAGGAGCGTCTTCCGCACGATGGAGAGGATGGCGACGACCAGGAAGGCGCGTACGACGGCCCGGCTGCTGCGATCGTGCAGGAAAATGACGGTCGTGTGCAGGACTTCCAGCAGGATGACCGCGAATAGAATGTTGCTGAGGAACTCGATGCTGCTGAGGATGAACAGGTCAACGGGGTGCCCAGCTGCCGCGGTTGTAAGCTGCGGGCGCAGGGCAGCAAGGGCGTGCGGGAGCTGGACGGCATAGGAAAAGCACGCATACGCCAGCACGAGAACGGTCATCAGGATCAGGAGGACGGCGACGGCGACGTGCGCCAGGTCGCCCAGCAGGTTCAGCCCCCGCAATGTGCTCACCGGGATGCTGCCCGCCTCCACCGGCGTTGTTTGATCCTCGTAGTATTCCATGGAGAAAGTGTACCTAAAAGCGTGCCTAAAGTGGGCACATCTCTGACGCCTGCGGCGGGGCGGCGATGTGGAGGAGGCAGGAGAATGGACGGACGGCGTGGAACCGACCGGGACGATGCTTGGCGTATGTCTGGGCATTGAAATACCCGGACACGCGCCAAACATGCACGACATAGGCCCGTCACGCCCTTGTGATCTCCGGGAGGCTCCATTGCAGACACCGCAGCAGCGCGAACGATTTCCGAATGAAGCCTACACCATCAGACCATGCCGGCCCACAGCGCATCGGCCCACAGCGCATCGGCCCACGCTTGTCTCGCTGATCTCCTTGTGTGCGGCACTGGCCGCATGCCTCCTCCCGCTCCCAACCCGCGCCGACGCCTTGGGCGATGCCCTGGACCACATCCTGAGCATCCCCGCGCTGAGGGGCGGCATCACCGGCGCGGTCGTGCAGCGGGTGGGCGACGGCCAAATTCTCTATACCCGCGAGGCAGACCGGCGGCTGATGCCCGCCTCCAACCGCAAGCTGTTCACATCCGCCGCCGCCCTGGAAGTGCTGG
>JANLUQ010000054.1:0-20099 GCA_031363565.1 Armatimonadota bacterium
GACGCCAACCGCCCTGCGGGCGGAGGAGCAAGACCACCCCATATGCCTCCTCCGCCCGTGCGCTTCATCCACTCGTGTGCCTCTTCCGCCCACCGGGCGGTTGGCGTCTGCGCCCCCTAGACCTGCCGTTCACGGCGGGGCGTTTACGGCGGGGCGTTTACGGCGGGGCGTTTATGGCCCGGTCACAGCCTGTGCGTAACATCAGTTAGCAAGGCAGGGGTTGTTCACTATGCCTTTGACGTTCAACTTTTCAAAGGCAATCACGCCAAAGCGAGAAAGAAGCGTCGAGTTGCCGAAGAATGAAGCTCGGCAGCGCCAGTTCACCGTCGAACCTGGTATTCACAAGGAACTCGACGGGGACCAACCCTGTTTAGGCTGGGAGCATCAGGATGACCCGGATGAAGTTGTCCTGGACATGTCCAATGGTCATTTGGTGTGTCCCGCCATCATCTCGCCCATCAGGGGGCGGGTGGCAAGTCTTTACTCGACCTCGTCACCGATTCGCTGGCCATACAGCCGGCCGTCTACGGGGCGATTCTTCAGCATCTCGCGGTGGGCATCATTGAACGTCTTGCCGACGACGTGTTCACCTGTATCTACATGGATCACGGCGTACTGGTCGCTGAACTCCGGCTCCAGCAGGGGCTTCTTAGCCTCGTAAACAGCCTGCCCTCGCGTGGGCAGTTCCGCCATCTCCTCTTCCGTGAGTATGACCGCCATAGTGGTGCTTTCTTGATGCGTTCTCGCCATGAAGAGTAAACCGAAATCCCGCGCGGATTCGGCCTCTTCACCTGGGAGACAGGGGCCGAGAGTCCACTTGACAGAACCGGCCTACTCGTTTATAATAGGCCCACATCTTGCACCGGCCACACCGGCCCTGGACGTAAAGACACACGGAATAATGCCATGAACATCATCACCCGGCTCGCCCAGCGCTGGCGGGCGCTTCAGCAGGAAAGCGCCGTCCGCACCGCCTACGAGGACGGCCGCCTGGAGGACGCCATCTCGCACGCGCGCGCGCTCTACGAGTTCGACTTGGACAACCCCTGGGCGAACTTCTTCCTGGCCTGTCATCACCTCGAAGCCGAGCGCTATGCCGAGGCCCTCAGCCACCTGGAACATGTTCGGGAGGACTGGCCTGATGACGCCTACACCCACTTCGCCGTCGGGTTGTGCTACGACTATCTGGAAGACCCGCGCGCCGCCGTCGCCTCCTACCGGCGCACCCTGGAGTTGGCACCAGAGTGGGCCAAGGCGCGCAAGAACCTGGGGCGCGACCTGTACCTGATCGGCGACTATGCCGCCGCCGAGGCCATCCTGCGGCTTTACTGCGGCGAGGCCCCCGAGGACCGCGAGGCCCACGATCTGCTCGGCTATGTCTGCTACCGCCGGGGCAAGTTCACCGACTCGTTCGGCCACTACGAGAGCGCGCGGCGGCTGGACCCCTTCAACTCCAAAATGGAGCGCAATGCCCGGCTCCTGTATATGAAGAGCGCGCGGTCGTGAGAATTCCGAATGCCTGATACCTCAAAGGTGCTGTCCTTTGCGATTGAGTTCATCATGGCGAAAGAGACCGAACACGAATTTGAGTCACTGACGCCTTTGTAGCAGATCGTCTTTGTGGTAACAGACCTGGACTCGACAGTCATGATAGAAGGTCTGTTCGGGTACTATGACTGCCGCGCCGGTCAGCGTGCGGTTCAAGCAGCAGACGCATTGTATATGATCGGTGCCCACGAATCTGCCAAAATAATCCGGCTGGCAAACGCTCAATTCCCCAGTCATGTTCTCCCATCGGAATGGGAAGAGCGAAGGAAAATACTATGGTCCCTCGATGATGTTGCCGCCGAAACTATCGAGCGGATGGGTGAGCGAGATGCGGAATACCCAGACGATCTCGGGGACAAGTTTGAGGCGTTCGTTTGGGAGAACCACGACGAATTAACGGTTTAGCTGCTTGATGTTGTTAGGAGCCTCGTGTGTCTTCACTCCCCAAATCATACTACACCCCGGAAGAGTACCTAGAGCGGGAACGCCTAGCCGACTACAAAAGCGAGTATTTTGCTGGCGAGATCTTCGCGATGGCCGGGGCAAGCCGGACGCACAACCTGATCTCCAACAACGTCTCGGCGTCGCTGACGACCCAGCTTCGGGATAGGCCGTGTGAGGTCTACGCGAATGACATGCGGGTGCAGGCAGATGGGGCGCGGCAGTACAGTTACCCGGATGTGGTCGTGGTGTGCGGAGAGCCGCAGTTCCGGGACGGGCGCGAGGACACACTTTCCAACCCCATTGTCGTCGTGGAAGTGCTGTCGCCCTCGACCGAGGCCAACGACCGGGGCGAGAAATTCATGCGATATCGGCAGACGCCTTCGCTGACGGATTATGTTCTTCTCTCACAGTATGCCCGGCACGTCGAGCATTTCGTGAAGCAGCTGGACGGGTCATGGCGGATGACCGAGGCCGATGGGGAAGACACCATTCTGCTGTCCTCCATTGGATGCGTCCTACCACTGGCCGACGCTTATAACAAGGTCACCCTGGAGCCGCCGGTGCGCCTGATCCTGGACGGGCCGCGCTGACCGCTCTGCCTCAGCGTCGGGCGAGGCGGGCGGCGTAGACTGGGCCGGGATACACCGAAGTGTGGCCTTTGACGGCGTGCCAGAGCAGGCGGTTGAGCGTGTCCGGGTCGCAGCGGTCGTAATGAGAAAAGTCCAGGCGGGCGGAGGCGACGGCACCCGACCCGCGCCCGGGGTTCACAGCCATCAGGTCGGTGCGCTGGGACAGGACGCTGTAGGGCGCGAAGTTTGGCGTATCCGTGAAGGAAGCGAAGAGCGGCGTCGCCCCGGCGTCGTACTGGGTCATCGGCGGCAGGCCGAGCAGAAGCTCCATGGTGCGGACGAACGAGGCCGTGGTGTAGAAGGTGTGGTCGAGCGCGTGGCGTTTGGTGTAGGGGCTGATGACCAGGCCGACCGTGCGGTGGGCATCCACATGGTCCGGGCCGGCCTGGGCGTCGTCCTCGATGACGAAGATCGCCGTCGTGGGCCAGAACTTGGAGTGGCTGACGGCGTCCACGATCCGGCCCAGTCCCAGGTCATTTGACGCGACGGCCGCCCAGGGCGTCGGGCGGTTCGGGGTCAGGCCGACGGTGTGGTCCTCGCCCAAGG
This sequence comes from Armatimonadota bacterium, assembly GCA_031363565.1. Classification (GTDB taxonomy): domain Bacteria; phylum Armatimonadota; class Armatimonadia; order Armatimonadales; family Capsulimonadaceae; genus JANXMY01. The sequence continues at coordinate 3,168 of JANLUQ010000054.1, forward strand.
ACATGACCATGTAGTTCGGCCATTTCCCCTCCCTCTCTCCCGCGCGCAGCTCATCAATGAAGGCGTCCACATGCTGGAAGTCGCGGCCCTTGCCTTGCCGGCTCGCCAGCTCCCAGGCGAGGCTGACGTGGCCTTGAAGGGCAGGCTGGGTGGATGTGGCGACGGGCGCGGCGTCCTTGCTGGAGATGAAATTCGAAAACTCGCCGTAGGTGCGGTAGGTCAGGCCGTGCCGCGCGCAGTCGTCCCACAGATAGCCGCCCGTCGAGGCGGAAACGACGTCATCCCCCGGCGCATCCCCGCGTGATGGGCTGGCGTAGTTGCCTGGGTAAACCTTCTCGGTCCAGTCCGTGCAGAAGGCCGCATTGCACCACTGATGGCCGTCCTCGGACACTTCCCCGTTGCAGTAGAGGTTGTCCAGCGTCACGAAGGCGCGTGCCAGCGCGTGGTGATTCGGCGTTACCGTCTTGCCGAACAGCGTCAGGTCCGGGTCGCCGTCGCCCAGGTCGCCGAGGACTTGGTCGTAGGTGCGGTTCTCCTTGATGATGTATAGGACATGTTTGATAGGCGAGGGCTTGCCGACGACGGACGGGATGATGGTATGTGCGGGCCGCTCCGCCGTCCGGGTCAGCAGGGCGTCTCGGTAGGGGCAGCCGGCGAGGACGAGGGCCGTGTCCCGCGCGAGCTGCGCGCTATCCGGCATATCAATGACCGAGACGCTGCCGCTTAGGAGCGAGGAGATGTAGTCGAAGGTCACGGGCTTATCGTGGCGCACGCCGTAGGACTGGCCGGGCTTGTTGTAGATATCCAGGACCATGCCACCGCCGCGCAGAGGAGAGCTTGGGCCGGTCCCCAGGCCCTTCCCCACCCCGACGAACAGTTTTTTGCCGTCCGGGGCGACGGCGACGGCATCAGGATACCAGCCGGTCGGGATGAAGCCCAGCACGCGGCTCTCGTCTCGGGCGGAAACATCTACGACGGCCACATCGTTGTTGTCGGCATTGGTGACAAACAGGGTCCTGGCGTTAGGGGACAGGGCCAGCGCGTCGGGCGTGCTGCCCGTCGGCGACTGCGGGAACAGGCTGGTGCGGACCGTCTGCCGGACGGTGTGAGTCGCCGTGTCCACGACGCTGATGCTGTCGCTTCCGGAGTTTGCGACGTATAGCCGCCTGCCGTCGGGGCTGAAGAGTAGGGCGGCGGGCTGCCTGCCGACGGGGACCTCTGCGACCTTATCGAGTGTTCCCGCATGAAAAACCGACACCGCGCCGCCGCCCTGGTCCGTCACCCAAACCTCGCGCCCCTCCGGCGAGACGGCGACGGCGTTCGGGTGGTCGCCGGTGACGGACGAAGCTCTAGCCTTTCCGGTGGTCGGATCGAGGGCGTAGAGCGTCGCGCTGGGCACGTTGAGCGCATAGAGTGTGCCGTCGGGGCCGACGGCGGGGCCGGCGACCCAGGCGTTCGCGCCCCCCGCCGAGTCGCGGCTGTAGGGGGCGGGGCGGCCTTTGAGGTCCGCGACTGGCAGCGGCTCCTGCCGGATCAGGTCGCCGCCACTTTTGACGTAGCCGAAGCGCCAGAGCAGCCCGCGCCCCCCACCCGAGACGTAGAGGGTGTCACCCGCCGGCCCGAATGCCATGCCCTCCCAGGATTGGTCCAAGGTCTGGGTGACCTGGACCTGTTCATCGTCGGTGTTGATGGAGACGACCTGACAGGGCCGGAACCCGCCGGTACTGACCAGCAGGCGACGGCCGTCCGGCGAGAGGCACATCGCCAGCGGCATGTCACCGACGGGGATCTGCCGCCCCGCTGGGTGGAGGACCCAGCCGTTCGGCAGCAGTGTCCCGTTCGCGGTCACGCGCGGCATGTCCGCACGGGCCTTCGCCGTGGCCGCTAGCCCCGCTTCTTTCGCCCGGTGTTCTTGCGCGCCGTATAGCGCGGACGCAGCCAGCAGGGTCGCCGCGACGGCCAGCCATGTCCCTCTTCTAGTCTTCATCTTCTCAGCATACCTCCCGAGGCGTTCTTTGTCTGTCTACAGCTTGAATTTGGCCTGAATCGGGTAATATGACTTGCTGATTTCTTCGGCAGAAGCCACCGGCGGCGGCGGCAACACGAGGAGACATCAAGAACCAGATTAGAACAAAGGATGCGAAAAGTCATCTATGACCGTTATATCTCCCCCGAGCAATGGCAGCATGCCTTATGAAAGCCTCCTCCCACCGGATCTCATTGAAGAGAAGCCCCAAGGCCGAGACTGGCCGGTCACACTCTTGAGCCGCGCGGAGCGCGAGCGGCAGATGGAGCGCGCGTTCTCCGGGTTATACCGCTGGTATGTCGCCCGGTCGCAGAAGATGCGTAACTGGAACCCGGACGACTCGTTCGAGTGGGGAAAGCTGCGGCAGGACCACTCCGCCGATGTCATCCAGCTCATCGAGGGCTTTTTCGCGGTCGAGCAGTATACGCCCGACTACACCAGCGAAATCTTGCAGATCGTGCGGCGGAGCAACGGCCGCTCGAACTTCCAGCTCCGTTGGGGGGCCGAGGAAGAACGGCACGCGAATACCTGGGAGAACGCCCTGCTGTTCTCGCGCGGCCGGTCCGTGGAGCAGATCGAACACTACAAGTGGCAGCTCCGGGAGAACGCCTGGACCCTGCCCTGGGAAGACCCGCTGCACATGATGCTGTACACGGTCTTCCAGGAGCGCGCGACCCAGATCAACTACCTGAACTTTGCCAAGATCGCGCGCGGCGAGTCGGAGAACGCCGCCTACGCCGAGGACGCCGACCCGGTCCTGGCGCGCGCCTGCACCCTGCTGGCCGTGGATGAGGCCGCGCACTACGCCTTCTTCCTGGAAGGCGCGCGCCTGTACCTCTACTACCAGCCCGAGGAGACCTTGCAGGCCATCCACGATGTCGTCACCCACTTCGCCATGCCCGCCCAGGACGTTATCCCGAACTGGGAAGTGGTCGCCGAGAACATCTACCGCGCGGGCGTCTATGGGCCGCGCGTGTTCCAAAGGGACGTCATCGCGCCGGTCTTCGACAACCTGACCGTGACTGGCCGCAAGGCCCTGGAGAACGGCCTGAAGCGCGCCCGTGCGGTCCCGAACGGCGAGGGCGAAATGCGCCTGACCGCGCTCTGGGACACCTTCGACACCGGCGAGGCCGAGCGCAGCGTGATGCGCCTCCACGGTAAGATCACCGACTACGAGAAAAGCGTCGGGCGCGACGCCCTGGACCCACTCCGCTTCCAGCCGAACCCCGACTGGCCGAAGTCATAGAACTTATGAGAACCCTCCCCAAGATCGTCCTGCTGGCCGGGCTGACCGCCCTCTCCTTCGGCTGCCGCTCGGCCCAGCAGCCAGGACAAGCGGCTCCGCGTCGTTCCGCCCCAGTCGCCTCCGCTGATCAGGTGAACGCGCCGCTCCTGCCCGACTCCAAGATGACGCCCGGCGCGATCCTGCCGGTCACCCGTGCCGATATCTGCGTCCCCGGCTACACCAAGAAGGTCCGCAACGTCCCCGTGGACGTCAAGCGGCAGGTGTACGCCGAGTACGGCATCGCAACGCACAAGCCGGGCGACTACGAGGTAGACCATTTGATCAGCCTGGAGTTAGGCGGCTCCAACTCCCTCAAGAACCTTTGGCCGCAGTCGTACCTGACGCAGCCCTGGAACGCGCGTGTCAAGGACGCTTTGGAGAACGAGATGCACGCCGAGGTGTGCGACGGTCGGCTGGACCTAGCGACCGCGCAGCACGACATCGCGACCGACTGGATCGCAGCCTACAAGAAGTATTTCCACACCAGCAGCCCGCTCTCCGCAGCAGGCGGCTCCTCCACAGGCGGGCGCCGCACACGCCGCAGTCGCCACCCGCTGACCGGCGCGGACTCGCCGTTCCCGGCCCCTCCCAGCACGTCTTCCCCGATGCCGAGCAGCGCCCCCGTTACGGGGGCGGGCGCGCAGGTGTGGGTCAACCTGAAGTCAGGCAAATACTTCCGGCCCGGCTCAACCTACTACGGCAATACCAAGCAGGGGCAGTACATGACCGAGGCGCAGGCACAGCAGCAAGGATATGTGGCGGCGAAAGGACAGTAGGCAGTTTAATGACAAGCAACCACAAGCTGACGGGTGTTCTCCAGGGCCGGGCGATCTCCAGCACCGCAAACCAGGGCGACACCCTCACCATCCACTTCGACGACGGCTCCTCGATGACCGTGCAGACGGCGGGGTCGTCCAACAGCGCGGCCACCGGGGGCACGGTCAAGGCCGTGCGCCAGCAGGGGACGACGCTGGCTTTGGACTTCGAGGTGGGGGGGACGATGGAGATTCCTCTGGCCGAGGAGACATCGAGCGTCATGGTGCGGGATAAGGGTGGGGCAATGGAGTACGCGGACTGAGAGATACGAGCTAGGATGGCTGCCCGCCGATGATCGCGGCCAGGAGGCAGACATCGTCGTGCTGGATGCCGTCCGCATAGTCGCGCACCTCGGAGACGATGCGCGTGATCAGCTCTTCGACTGGTTCGCCGCTCCGGCCCGCGCCGAGCATCTGCGCGACGCCTGCGACGCCGAGGAACTCGCCCCGGCTGCGGCCTGCCTCAGTCACGCCGTCCGTGCAGAAGAACAAGGTGTCGCCAGGTAAGAGCGTCACTGACTGTGCCGTGAAGCGCCCCCCCTCGGTGAGACCCAGAACCGGACTGATACTGTCCCCGTCCGGCGGCAGCAGCTCGACCGGGCCGCCGTTCGCCCGCCGGACGAGGCCGGGGTCGTGGCCGCAGGACAGGTATGTCAAAGTCCGGGTCGCCCGGTCGTAGATGCCGACGAACAGCGTCGCGAAGCCGGTCAAAAGCTCATGCGCGACCACCGTATCGTTCAGCTCCAGGATCGCCTGGTCGAGCCGTGCCGTCCGGTACAGGCTGTAGCGGAGCATGTTGCGGACCGTCGCCACCTGCGATGCCGCCGCCAGCCCCTTCCCCGAGAGATCCCCCACGGCGAAGACGACTCGCCCGTCTTGCAGCGCGAAGACGTCCAGGAAGTCGCCGCCGACTTGGGCTTCCTCTAGGGCGGCTTTGTAATAATAGGCCATTTCCAGGCCCGGCACGCTTTTAGGCAGGGCGGGAAGCAGGGCGTCTTGGAGGGCAAGCGCGATGGCGTGCTCGCGCTGCCGGCTGCGAGCCGCTTCCGCCGCCGCCTGCGTCCCGATCGCGACCGCCTCCACCAGCGCCACCTCATCCTCCGTCCACGCGCGCGGCGCTTCCTTCATTCCAGCGGTCAGCGTCATCAGCAGCCGGCCGCCGCTGAACAGCGGGGTCGCGACGGCGGCGCGCTGCCCCATCCGCACCCAGAAATCGTGCTCCGCGGCGGGAACGGCCGCATCCCAGGCATCTTCCACAACCAGGGTATGTCCGGGCGTATGTAAGCTTCCATCCGGCGCATCCAGGGTGAAAAGGCAGGAGTCCACACCCAACAACTCGCGCAGGCCCTGGGTCGCCTCGGCATGAATCTGGTCGGGGTCTCGCGTTTGGAGAGACGTTTGGCTGATCCGGTTGATCAGCCGCTCGCGGGCCAAGAGGTGCGCGATCCGCTGCTCGGCCCGCTGACGCTCAGTGATGTCGGAGAAGACTACCAACCCGCTCCGCACCCGTCCGCTGCCGTCACGCACTAACATCGAGCTGGTCTGGACGAAGACGCGCGTCCCGTCCGGCTGCTCGATGATGCGCTCATCCCGGACGACGGATGATTTGCCGGCCAGGGCGCGGGCTAATCCCGTCTGGTGGGGCGGCGTCGGTGTGCCGTCCAGATCCAGCAGGTGATGGCGCGTCCAGTCCTCCTGGCGGACGGCTTCCAGCGGCTGCCCCCAGATCCGTTCCGCTTCCTGGTTGGCATAGACCGGCTTGCCGGCCTTATTACTGAGCAGGACACCGACCGGGGCGGTATCCATGACTGCCCGCAGGCGGCTCCGGGCTTCCTCCGATTCGACCAGCAGCTGCGTGTTCGTCCGCAGTTCTTCCAGCCCGCGAACCAAGAAGCCGCCGATGGCAAGCATGAAGAACAGTTCCGCCCAGTCGCGCAGATGCCCAAATGGTATGCCTGTGCCAAGCGGTGTCAGGACCAAGATCAATGATAGGCTGGAAAGGGCGAGAGTGAAAAATCCAGGCCCACGCCCGCCCACCATGGCGATCACGGCGACGTCAAGCAAGAACCCGATGCCGAAGGGTCGGACGATGCCGACTTCGGCGCGCACGACGAGGGATTGGACCAGCAGCAAGAGCCAGGTCGTCAGCACGACCAGCAGCGGCGACACGAGGTAAGCGCGTAGTGGGGGCGGGAAGCGTGAGTTGGGGGCGGTCACCGGGGTGCGTATTCCTTCATAAGAGCGCCCGAAGATGTGCAGGGGTCACAGGACCAGGGGCGTGGCATTATTATACCATGTTTGTCGGCTTGGGGGCGGGGTAACTACTTGTTATCGGTGACCGAAGGCGGTCAGAAAGAGGCTTCCACGATGGCAGAATTGGTGACGGGCATGTTCCTGACGCGGGCGCATCAGTTCGCCGTGGAGACGGCGATAAGAGAGAAGGGCGTGCTCAGAGGAGGGCGCCCCTACGCATCCTTGTCCTTTGCCCGGCGCTTGGCTTCCAGCAGGCGATTGGTGTAACCCTCCTCGCCTTGTTTCGCTGCGCTGCTGGCCTCCGGCGCGGGCACCTTCGGCTTGGGCAGGAGTGAGGCGACGTAGGGGAACGGGTCGTCTGCCTCTGGAGTGCGTGCGGCACGGCGGTTCAGGAGCTGCTGCGTGGTCGTTGCGTCCTCCTCGGGTGCCTGTGTGCGCGCCGTCGTCTTGCGCTCCAGCAGGCGGTTCATCTGCGGCGTCGAGGGCTGGGCCGTAGGCCGCGTGTTCGCATCGCGGTAGCCGGCGACGCGCGCCCCGACCGACTGCGCGCCGGTCGTCACGGTCTCACGCACAGCCGAGGGCCGGATAACCAGGCGGCGGATAGCGACATCGGCGAGAAAAAGAAGGGCAGCCCAAAGCAGCAGAAGCGGCCCGATGTCGCGCACACCGACGACCCAGGACGGGGCATCGCGGTAGATAAGGGCAGCATCGGACTGCACCTTACCACCCGTGCCTTCGGTCAGGCGGGTCAAGAGCGGCAGGTTCGGTCCTAAGGTCCGGTATTCGGGCGAGTATGGGACGACGAGGCTGACTGTCTGTGACGGCGGGGTCGGGCCGCTCGTGCCTGCATCGCCCTGATGGACATTGACGAGGTACGGCCCGGTCTGATCGGCATCAAAAACGCCCTCATAGCGGCCTGGCCCGGTCTGAGAGAGCGTCACGGGCTTCAGGGACAAGTCGGGGCCGACGACATTGGCGCTGATCTTCGTCCCGTTGGCGAAGCCGCCTGCCGCGTTGAAGGCGTCCACGACCAAATGCCCCTTGCCGTTCTGGTTATCTAGGGTGGACTGGAAATCGGCATTGGTGTTCTGGCGCAAAGACCAGCGCAGGGTCTGTGCCCAAAAGCGGGCGTAGCCAGGCCAGCCCAGCCAATGAACGGCCCAGTGCGGGCGGTCATCGCTGGTGAAGGCGAAGGTCCGGCCCAGGCCGTAGCGCCAGTAGGCGAACACAGGGTCGCGGTGGTCGGGGGCGGTCAGGGCGACGACCGCACCGGGCTTGGCTGAGGACACGTTGTAGCCCAGCAGGGGCGGCTGAGACCCCCAATCAATGCCCGCGATGACCTCATCGTTAGGGATCGGCTTGGCGAGGAACGGCTCTTCGATGATCCGCAGCTTGCTGACCGACTGCTGATCTTTTAACAGCAGGCGCGGCAGGTCCTCGGGCTTCTCGGCCACATAGGCCGTCCCGCCGCCGATGGAGGCCAGCGAGGCTAAGAACTGCGCCCCCTGAGCGTCCGCGCCGGTCGCGATGGTGGAGAGCGTGATGCCCTGCCTCTTGAGGTTTTGCAGACTGGCCGTGTTCTGGCCCGACTCATTGATGGCGTCGCCGTCGCCCAAAAAGATGATGTGCTTAACCTGTGCCGTCGTGTTGCTCAGGACCCGGCCCGCTTCTATGATGTAGGGATCATAGGTCGGCGGGTCGTTCATGTCGGTGAGCGAACCCATCATGCCCTTGATCTTGTTCTTGTCCGTGACCGGCTGCATGGGGATACGCCATGTCCCGTTGCAGTCCTCGACCCCGATCTGGTCCTGCGGGTCCAGCAGGTCCACGACGGCCTTGGCGGCCTCGATGGACATGTTGACGTTGCCCGGCTCTTCCAGGTCCTCGATGACGAGCGCGACGGCGACGGTCGGGAAGCGCTTTTTGTCCTTGATGTCCATCTTGACCGGCAGGGCCGTCTCGATGGGCGTCCCGGTGTAGGCACCCGCCGCGAACGAGTTCGGGCCGCCCACCATGCCCAGCCCGACACCAAACTCCTTGGTCGCCGTCTCCAAGGCGCTCATCTGCCCTGGCCCCAGTTCGTCGGCGGGCACATCGGACAGGACGACCGCGTCGTAGGAGGCCAGGGCGGCGACGCTGGCAGGGATGCCGCCGGGCGTCTGCACATCCATGTCTATCTGCTGGGCGGCCAGGGCGTTCTTGATGCTGGCAATGCCCGGCGAGGCGGCGTCGGCGATGTAGAGGATGCGTGGGCGGCCCTGGACGGACACGAACCCGAAGCCGTGATTGTTTTCAGCGATGGTGTCATTGGGGGCGGTCAGCACGGCATCATATTTGTGGAAGCCCGCGCTGTGGACGGTCTCGGCGTAGCTGAAGGCGTTCTTGCCGGCCTTGAGCTGGACCGTCTGTACGCCCAACGGCTGCCCGTCGCGCGTCAGCGTCAAGGTGCCGGTCTGGGCGACGGTGCTGGAGACGACCACGCGGACATTGAATGGCTGGTCCTGCCGCGCCCTTGTGGGCATGGAGACATCGTCCACCATCGCCTCACCGGCGGGGGCGCCGTTCGCCCCTTCCCCCAGCGCGGTCGGGGCCACGTCCACGCGGACACCGTCGGCGCGCAGACCGTCTATCTCGGTCTCAGCCTCGCCGACATTCTCGTTGCCGTCGGACAGGACGACGATCTTACGGCCCAGTCCAGACGGGAACGACGACTTCGCCAGCCGCAGCGCCCCAGCCAGGTCGGTGGCGTCGCCCGCGACGGTCGGCTTGCCCTGCTCCAAGGTCTGCATCGTCTCGGAGGGGGCCTCGTCCACGTTGGAGGTCCTTCCGAACTCGATCACGCCACCCTGGTCTCCCGCCCGCTTCGACCCGAGCGCCTTATTGATGTACTCCCGGCCGGCGGCCTGCTGGTCGTTTCGCACGGACTTGGACACGTCCAGCAGGAAGATCGTCGCCAGCTTGTCCGAACGCTCGACGAGGTGGATGCCCGCCAGCGCACAGACCAGCAATGTCGCCAGTAGGGCGCGCGCGATGAGGGCGAGCCGGGCGGTGCCGGTGTCCAGCCCAGCATAGGAGCGCCGCCCGATCCACCAGAACGCCGCGAGGGCGAGTGGCAGCAGGAGCAGGAACCAGGGACGGTCGAAGGAGACGGGGCTTTGCATAGACTACCATACGGCGGAAGGCACTGACAAGAGCGCCACGGATTGAAATCCGAGGCTGAGAAGTTCCCAGCGTCCAGGGGACGCAGTAAAAAAGCCATGCCGAGTATCAGGATGTCCCTGGGCAGGAGGTCCGCTTTAGCTTAGGAAGCCCACTTCTTCCGTCCCCTGGACGGGGGGTAATTCCCAGCCTCGGATTTCAATCCGTGGCGCTTGTCGGCTAACCAGCGCATCCAGATGTGGCGCTTCGGGTCGCGCACCTTTTGAGCGTACGTGTCGAAAGACATCAGTATTTAGTTACGCCAACTTCGCGCGCTTCGTCTCTCAGTATACCATGGGGTACACTAAAGGCGTGAATGAAACGAAGTACGACGCCATCATTATCGGCGCGGGCCACAACGGGCTGGTCTGCGCGTGTTACCTTGCCAAGGCAGGGCATAAAGTCCTTGTTCTGGAACGGCGGCCCGTGGTCGGAGGCGCGGTCGTCACCGAGGAGATCTGGCCGGGCTATAGAATAGACCTCGGCTCGTCGGTCCACCTGATGATCCACCGGACGCCCATCGTGGCCGATCTGAACCTAGCCCACTACGGACTGGAATATATCGAGATGGACCCGTGGGCCTCCCTGCCGCTGCCAGGGGGCCGTGCGCTCTGCTTCCACCGGGATCTGGGCAAGACCTGCGAGAGTATCGCCCAGGTCTCGCAGCGCGATGCCGTGGCCTATGAGGACTTCGTCAAGCGCTGGCTGCCGGTCACGCGCGGCGTGTTCGAGGCCTTCCAGAAACCACCGACGATGGCGAGCTTCGGGCGGCACGTCATCTTCGCCAAGTCGCCAGGGCGCAGCACGGCGGACGCCCTGAGGATGATCGTTTCGGGTTACGGGCGGCTGATCCAGGAGACCTTCGAGAGCGTGGAGATGCGGGCGGCCCTGAGCTGGCTGGGCGCGCAGTCCGGCCCGGCCCCGACCGAGCCGGGGACGGGGCCGTTCGCGGCCTGGTGGGGGGCTGTACATGAGACAGGCGCGTTCCGGGCCAGGGGAGGGTCGGGGATGCTGACAGTCGCCTTGCGCCGGGCCTTCGAGTCGCTGGGCGGGACAGTGCTAACGGACGCGCCCGCCGAGCGGATCGTCATGGAAAATGGCGCGGCGCGGGGCGTAATCGTCGGCGGCGAGACATACACGGCCAAGGCGGTCGTCGCCGCCTGCCACATCCTGACGACCTTCCAGAAGCTGCTGCGGCCCGAGGACGTGCCTGCCGATCTGGCGAACCGATTAAGCGCCGTCAACATCGGTAACGGCTTCGGCATGACGGTCCGCTGCGCCGCCTCCGAACTGCCCGACTACGGCGCGGGTCAGCCCCATTTGGTGCATCAGGGGATGCAGCTACTCTGCCCGACACCGGAGTTCCTGACGGATGCCTACGCGGACTATGTCGGCGGCTACCCCTCACGCAAGCCACCCGTACTCGCCATGACTTTTACCGCCTTAGACGGCTCTCTCGCCCCACCCGGCAAGCACACCGTCCAGTTGTGGTCGCAATACTTCCCCTATAAGCGCCGCGACGGGCGGGATTGGGACGAGGCGCGGGAGGAGGTGGCGGACACGATCTGCGAGACGCTGTACACTTACGCCCCCAACATGCGCGGGGCCATCGAGAACCGCTTCATCCAGACGCCGCTCGACCTGGAGCGGACGCTGGGGCTGGTCAATGGCAACGTGATGCACGTCGAGATGTCCCTGGACCAGATGTTCGCCTTCCGCCCGCTGCCCGAGCTAGCCGAATACAAGACCCCCCTCCCCGGCCTATTCCTGACTGGGGCAAGCACCCACCCCGGTGGTGGCGTCTTCGGGGCCTCGGGGTTGAGCGCGGCGCGGGTGGTGGGACAGGCGTTGAAGAAGAGACGGTAATGGCGCGACTGAATGCCGGCATCGCCATGGGTTGAAATCCGTGGCGATGCCGGGGGCGCATATTACGGCTCCTCCGGCGGCCACAGGGCGGCAGCACCGGCGGGCGGGGTCCAGGAGTCCTGTGGGTGGTAATGACGCCAGACCAGCCGGGACAGGGCGCGGATAGCGGCCAGGCCCTCATTGTCGTGCGTCCACCGGTCGTCGCACTGCTCTTTGGTGAAGACGGTCAGAACGTACTCGCCGCTCGGGGCGAAGACATAGGCCGTGTCGGAGCGGTGGCCGTCGATCGCGCCGGTCTTGTGGGCGATCTGGACGGACGGGGGGATTTCGGCGGCGATGGCGCTGTCCCAATACTGGTGCGCCAGCAGGCGCAGCATCCGGTCGCAGGCGGCGGGGCTTGCGGCCTGCCCATCGCGGATGAGTTCCAGCAGATGCCCCATCTCGGCGGGCGTGGTCATTCCCAAACCGTACTGCTGCTGCAAGGGCAGCAGGCCGAGTTCCACCTTCTGCGGCCCGTTCAGCAGCTTTGTCTGGGTCAGGCCCAGCCCGGCCAGCCACGCGTTGACGTTCCCCTGCCCCACGACCTCGCGCAGCACCATGGTAGCGGTATTGTCGCTCATGGTGATCATTAGATCGAGCCACTGCGGCAGCGGGAGCGGAGTGCCGGGCGGGAAGAAGAAGGAATATCCGCCCTCCTGGCGGGCGACCGAGGCGGGGGGGGCGGGGAAGCTGTCTTCCCATTTGAGTTGGCCCGCGTCCACCTGAGACATGACCGTCCCCATGATGGCGGTTTTGATGGTGCTGGCGGTCGGGAAGGCTTCGTCCCTTCGATGCGCGATTTTCTCCCCACACCCCCGGTGGTGCAGGCTGTAGCCGAGGGTCCCGCCGAAGGCTTCGGCGGTGCTTTCCATGGCTGTTTCCAGTGCAGCCAAGTCTTGTGCTTGTGTCACTGATCGCCTTCCACCAGCGGTCCCACCCCCTCTATTTGTGCCACGCTATTTCTTGGAAGGTTGGGGCGGTCCGCCGCCAGGCATTACATGGTCTGTATCGCCCACAGGCGCAGGCGCTGGAGTGTTGACTGCTGCCGGGGGCGGCGGTGGCTCATGTTGTGTGCATCCGGCACCGGCTAGGAGTGCTAGCGCAAGCACTGTACCCCCAGCCCAGACATTGAACGATGTTTTTTTCATGGTTCTGCTTACGGATAGGCCGGGTTACCGTTCGCATCTTTGTTGCCGCTGATGCTCCAGTAGGTGCCGTCCTTAGTCAAATCAATGCACCGCACAGACTTGACATGACCGTCACAGAACACCACAGTGTTGAAAGCATTGGGGTCCGCTGGCTTGCCGATCTGATCCTTCGCATTTTTACTGTAGGAAGCGCTATGCCTGCCGGCCATGCTAGCGAGAGCGCCATTGACATAGCCATAGGTGCCGCCGAACTTGAGGTTGAAGTAGCTTAATGCAAGTGCGCTTCCAGGATACTTCCCGATTAGGCCCGAGCCATTGGTCGAGGAAGACCAGTCTGTTGTCTCCGCCAGCAACACAGCGGTACTGGGTGCGTTCACTTGCGCGAGGCTGGCCGGGCCACGATATCTGACGGTCGCAACGACTATGGGTGCCCCAGTGACCCACCAGTTCACGATGTCGTCATTGATACCGTAAGTCACACCGTTGCCAAAACCGCCGACGAGATCGGAAGCGTTGTAAACAGCATTCGGGCAGAGAAAAGTTTGCGATAGGTCTAGAGTTGTCGCTTGCTTGTCTCCGTAACCTGTTCCAGCACCGGTGCCGGTCGCCTTCTGGATGTAAGGGCTTGCCAACTGCGGCCAGTATTGGCTAGGAGAGTTATAGTTATGCGAATCGGGATCGTAGCCACTAAAGTAGGGAATATACCGCTCGTCGGCGTCTTGAATATACATCAAGATGCCCAGGCCGATCTGCTTCGCATTGGACTGGCAGGTGGCACGGCGGGCGTTCTCGCGGACCTTCTGGAAAACGGGGAAAAGAATGGCGGCGAGAATCGCGATGATGGCGATGACGACGAGCAGCTCGATCAGGGTGAAGCCAGCGCGGGGGCGCGGGCGGTGGAAAAGGGTGGACGGCAGAGCGGACATAGCTTTCATCTCCTTACAAAGAGCGGTCGGACCAGCCCGCAGCGGTGCAGGACACTGGCAGTGCTTCTGAAAAGAGGGCAGCGGCGCCCAGCGAGCAGAGGGACAGAGAGGATACTGGATAAATTATAGCACGTCTCCGCGCTCTTTACAAGCTCAGGCAGGCGGACGCGCGCAACTTTTTTACGATCTTTGCCGTACATGCCTTGACCATGCTATGACATGCTGTGAGGGGACCATGCCGTCGGGTGCAGCTGCTCCATGAGTGGCACGGCTACACGACCTTCGGCCACGAAGTACCGCTTCGCGGCACTGAACGAATTGTGATCCCCACGAAGCGGGGATTGTTGGCGTCTTCGCCGAATAGCCGTGCCATTTATGGCATGGGCGGGGCATAGATTGGCGCTTGGACCTTGACGCCCAACCCTTGACGCCCGGCCACTTCTGGGCTACAATGGCCCAAGTCGCCGCCCGATAGGAGTTCCACCGCCCATGCCTCTCCGAGTCACCCGCCGTCAAGCCATCCGGGGCACCGCCCTCGCACTGGCCGCAAGCGCTCTGCCTGCCTCCGCTCAGACGCCGCTCCCTACATTCACGCCGCCTGCGCCCCCGCAGACAATAGCCCCGCCGCACGGGCTGGCCGCCGTGGTCGCCGTCCTAGGCAGCGGCGTGGGCGTTTATATCGGCAATGACTGGGCGGACTGGGACGATACCGCCCGGCGATTTGCCTTGGCGAAGGTCCGCGCCTGGGGCTTCGATTTCATCTGCCCCAAGGTGGGAGGATATGGCCGGACGTGCTACCGGGACGAGGCGCACCTGCGCTCCTGGGCAGAGGCGGCGCGCGGGGTCGGCCTGGGATTCGTTCCGTTCATCTACACCATCCCTGAGACAGGCGACGCGGACGCCCGCATCTGCGCTCAGATGGCGCGGACGGTCGGCATCGCCTGCGTGGACATGGAGGATGAGTGGGGTTCCGCTGAGAAGGGGACGGTTCCGGGCTACCATGGGGCAGAAATGGCCTCGTTCGGGCGCATCTACCGTTCGGAGGCGGGGGCGCTGCCGATCATCGTCACGGGCTACGGCGACCCGATCACGCGCTTCGGCCCGGCCGCCACCGCCTACCCGAACGCCGAGATGGCGGTCTGGATGGACGCTTACTCGCCGCAGTGGTACATCGGCGTCTACTCCCGCTATAAGAAAGGCGGGGTCAAGGCCGCTCTGGATTGGGGCAAGGACGAATGCCGTCAGGCTCTGGGCGCGGACTTCCCGACCTGCCCGTCCGTGGACCTGTCTTGTTCCTACACACCGGACGGCCTGTTCCCGCTGGCAGATACGCGCGCGATGATGGAGAGCCTACGCGCCTATAACGCGCCTATCTTCGTCTGGGAATATGGCCTGATGACGCCGGCCCACGCCGAGTCCCTGCTCGGCCCGCCGGACGTCCGCAATGTGCGCGTGGGCCGGTCGCGCCGGGACAGCCTGGCCGTCGTCTGGGACACGCACGTCCCCGCCCGCTCGGTCGTGACCTGCCGCCCGCCATTCGGCGAGACCAAGACCAGCCGGGGCGACGCTTTGGAACTGACGCACTCAGGCGGCGCGGAGAAGCTGACGCCGGGCACGGCCTGCCTCGTGACCGTCCAGTCACTCTCGGGCGGCGGTGCATCCCCTGTCGTCCCGCTCACCGTCGCTACAGCTCCCGCAACACCGGGCGTGTTCGTGCAGTCAGCCCTTGCCGCCCGCGCCCCATTGGGCCATGTCGTCTTGACCCTGCTCATCGCCAACAGCGCCGAGGCGGAGGCGTCCGAGGTTCAGGTGACATCGCTGGCCGTCGAGGACGGCACTATCCTCTCCCCTACCCTACTGCCTTACACGCTCGGCACGCTGGGCAAGCGCGACTGGCAGGCCTCCACGCGCGACCGCGCTGCTTTGGAGGTGGTCGTCACAGGGCTTGCCGCAGCATCCCTCCAGTTGATGCTGCGGGTCGGAGGGACGGCGGCAGGCGGCAAGGCCTGGGCGGCGGTGCTGCCGGTGGCAGTGCCGGTGTGAGGGGAACGGTTTGCGGAGAACGGTTTGCGGGCGGTTGAAACCGCGCCAACGAGTTCACGAAATCTGCCTTCGCAGGTTCGGAGTCTGAGTCGCCGAAGGGCGACTTTGTGCCTTTGTTGCTGCGGTTTCAACCGCCAGCATGATCCGGGCAGGAATTCCGGCCCCTCCGCGCGAACTCTAGCGGACGAAACTTTGACGGGAGACTTACGATGCAGTATACGAGTTTAGGTCGGACGGGCCTGAAAGTCAGCCGCCTGTGCCTCGGCACCATGAACTTCGGGCCGCAGACGACCGAGGAAGACAGCTTCAAGATCATGGACCACGCCTTAGAGTTGGGCATCAACTTTTGGGACACCGCCGACGTCTACGGCTGGAAACAGGGCGAGGGCTACACCGAGCAGATCATGGGCCGCTACTTCGCCCAGGGCGGCGGGCGGCGCGAGAAAGTCGTCCTGGCGACCAAGTTCTTTGGCGGCATGGGCCTAGGCGAGATGAAGGACTGGCCGAACACCAACCGCCTATCCGCCCTGCACATTCGCAAGGCCTGCGAAGACAGCCTCAAGCGGATGCAGACCGACTACATAGACCTCGAACAGATGCACCACATTGACCGCGAGACGCCCTGGGAGGAGATCTACCAGGCGTTTGACACGCTGGTGCAGCAGGGCAAGGTGATCTACTTCGGGTCGTCCAATTTCGCCGGCTGGCACATTGCGCAGGCCTCGGAAATCGCCAAGCACCGCCACTTCCTCGGGCTGGTCTCCGAGCAGACCCACTACAACTTGAACGTCCGCAAGCCGGAACTGGAAGTGATCCCCGCCTGCAAGCAGTACGGCCTGGGCCTGATCCCCTGGTCGCCGCTGGCCGGCGGCCTCCTCGGCGGCATCCTGCAAAAAGAAGCGACGGGACGCCGATCCGGTATGGACATCGAGGCCAAGCGCCCGCAGCTCGAAAAGTGGGAGAATCTGTGCAAGGACCTGGGCGAGAAGCCCGCCGATGTCGCCCTGGCCTGGCTGCTGCACAACCCAGTCGTGACCGCCCCCATCATCGGCCCGCGCACGATGGATCAGCTTGACGGCTCCCTGCGGGCGATGGAGATCACGCTGAGTGACGACACGATCCAGAAGCTGAACGAGATCTTCCCCGGCCACAAGACGGCCCCGGAAGACTATGCGTGGTAAACGGAGTAAAGACGGAACGAGGAAAGCGGCGGGCAGATGCCCGGCGCTTTTTTTTGTCAGGCCCAAAGGGGGCAACAGGAAGGGCGGGGCGTGCCCAACCCACCGGTCCTTGCTATTATTAAGCCAGCAAAACGCCGGAGATCACGGAGGCC
>JANLUQ010000462.1:0-22663 GCA_031363565.1 Armatimonadota bacterium
TCCCTTCGAGGGGAGGGTCGCGACTTATCGCGGGGAGAGGATCGAGACGCACACACAAGGAGACACCAGACCCACTATGTCCGATACCACCCACGACGCCAAACTGCAAGAATTACTGGCCCTTTCCCATTACCTCGGCGACCCCGCGCACGACTGGGCTATACTGGGTGAAGGCAATACGTCCACTCGCGCGGACGACGAGACGTTTCTCGTCAAGGCCAGCGGCTCCGAACTTCGGACGCTTCAGCCGGAGCAGGTCAGCCGGGTCCGCTTCGCGCCCGTCCTCGATGCCCTCAGCAACGGGCGCGACTACTCGGACATCGAGGTCAAAGACCTGCTCCTGAGTTCCTGCACCGACGGCAGCGGGCGAATGCCCTCAGTCGAGACCATCTTCCACGGCTTTCTGCTGTCCTTGCCCGGCATTGACTTCATCGGGCACACCCACATCGTCTCCGTCAACGGCCTGCTCTGCTCGCGCGAGGGCTGGGCCGCCATGCAGGGCGGCGGGAGGCTGTTCCCCGACGAGATCGTCGTCTGCGGCGTCGCCCCCTGCTGCGTCCCCTACACCGACCCCGGTATCCCATTGGCCCGCGCCCTGCGAGACCAGGTGCTATCCTATATCCAGACCCACAGCGCCGCGCCAAAGACCATCTATCTGCAAAACCACGGGTTTATCGCCATCGGCAAGTCCGCCCAGGAGGTCCGCAACATCCACTTGATGGGCGACAAGGCCGCCCGCATCCTGCTCGGCGCGCTGGCCTGCGGCAGAGCGACTTACCTGACCCCGGACAACGTGACGCGCATCCAGACCCGGCCCGACGAGCACTACCGCCAGCTCGCATTGGGCCTGCGGCCCGACGCTCCGGCGTAGGGGCGAACTGGTCAGGCGACAGGAAAAAGCCGTGCGGCGTCTCTCGGAGGCGCGGCACGGCTTTAGTCGTTGGGAGGGTCAGCCGATCTCTATTCTTCGGCCCATTGGGCTTCGGCGGCGGACAGGGGCAGAAAGTGATGCTTGCCGCCCGCCTGCAAGTCGTGGTGCGTCAGCTTCAGTCGGTCACCATTGAGGTGGTCCACGATGCCGACGTGCTTGCCGTCCGTACCGACGACCTCCATGTGCTCTTTGGTGCCTGTGGGGTTCATCTGCGTTTCTTGCTTTCTGTTCAGGGCTTGATGCCGCACCCTACCCATCGGGGCGGCTGTCAAACCAGGGCCGTTCCTGGGTATACCGTCCCTGACGACAAGGAGTGTACTATGAAAGAAACGATCGGATTTATCGGCCTGGGCGGCATGGGGTCCGCGATGGCTGCGAACATTCTGAAGGCGGGCTTTGGGCTGCGCGTTTATAACCGGACCGCCGAAAGAGCGAAGCCGCTGGTAGGCTTGGGCGCGGTGCAGGCGGACACGCCCGCCGGGGCAGCAGCGGCGGGCGGCATCGTGGTCACGATGCTGACGGATGATCAGGCGGTGGAAGAAGTCGCCTTCGGGGAGAAAGGGTTTGGGGAGGCACTGGGCGCGGGCGGTGTCCACGTCTCGATGAGCACCATTTCGCCCGGTCTGGCCCGGAATCTGGCCGAGCGCCATAAGGCTCTGGGGACACAGTATATCGCCGCACCGGTCTTCGGCAAGCCGGACGCGGCGGCGGCGCAGAAACTTTGGATCGCCACCTCTGGGCCGGAAGACGCCAAAACCCGCATTCGATCCGTGCTGGACGCGATGGGCCAGGGCGTCCACGACTTCGGCGAAGACGCGGGTGCGGCAAACGTCGTCAAGCTGACCGGCAACTTCCTGCTCGGGGCAGCCATCGAGGCGATGGGCGAGGCGTTCACACTGGCCCAGAAAAACGGCGTTTCGCGCCAGGCCGTCTATGAGCTGTTCACGTCAACGCTGTTTGCCTGTCCCGTGTACCAAAACTACGGGAAGCTGATCGCCGCCGAGCATTACCAGCCGATTGGGGCGGTCCCGTCCCTCATCCGCAAGGACTTCGGCCTGCTGCTCCAGGAAGCCAAGAGCAGCCAGGTCCCCATGCCGCTCGCAAGCCTCGTCCACGACCGGTTGACGGCGATGGTCGCCAAAGGCCGCGAAGACCGCGATTGGGCGGGCTTTGCCCAGGAGGTCTCGGAGAGCGCAGGTCTGAAAAACGGGGAGTGAGAAGGCCGCGGGGGAGGCGTTCAGGCTTCATCGAGTTTGACGGCGAGGTAGAAGAGGCGGTCGGAGCGTTTCTTCGGTGGGTCCGTGGTGTAGGCATCGTAAACTGTCACCTCGGCGAAACCCGCCGCGCGCAGCCATTGCGTCAGTTCGTCCTTGCCGTAGGCGCGCTGCCGGTGGACTTCCAGGAAGCTCTCGCGGACCCCTGTGCCAGGATCATAGGAGAAGTCCATGCGGACGGTACACAGCCGCGCCTCAGCATCATAGCGCGACCGCCAGCGGTAGCGCAGCGGCTCGCGGAGGCGCATGCAGCTCTGGTTGAACATCCCTTCGGCCAGCGCGTATTCCGTGTTGACATCGAAGATGAACGTGCCACCGGGGACAAGGTGGGCGCAGACCCGCGCGAAGGCCGCTTGCAGGCGATCCGGCTCCAGGATATAATTGAGGCTGTCAAAGAGGCAGATGACGGCGTCAAATCGGGCACTACCTAGGTCCAAATCGGCGGCGTCCTGCTGATGGAAGACAATCGGCAGGCCCACCTCCATCGTCCGGCGGCGGGCGACCTCCAGCATCCCGTCCGATAGGTCAACGCCGGTCAGGGCATACTCGCGTGCCGCCAGCAGGCGCGATACAGTCCCCGTCCCGCAGGCAAGGTCTAGGACCGTGCGCGGTGCCCGGTCGTGGAGCGCCCAGAGCCGTTCCAAGTACTCCACCCAGAAGCGGTATGGAACGCCGGACATGAGAGCGTCGTAGTAGGGGGCCACCGGGCCGAACGCGGTGTTCTCGGAGGAGGAGGAAGGCAGCATGATCACGGCTCCACGCGCACGAATGATTTGGGCCGGGGCGGCTCCGGCGGGGCGGGCGTGGCGGGGGGGGCGAAGTCGGAGATGGGCAAGCGGCCCAAGAGGAGCCAGGCCAGCAATCCGCACAGGATGTAAGCCGCCCCGAAGCCGCCGAAGATCGGCCGCAAAGCCGCATTGGCAGGGAAGAGGGAGACCAGCAGCACAGCGAGTGCGGCACCGACGAGTAGGGAGAGTTTATTGACCAGACCGACGGTGGCGCTGACACGTCCCTGGAGATGATTCGGGGCGGTCGCCAGGAACAGCGTCATCTGACCTAGGTTAGAGAACGTATTGGCGACCGTCATTAGAAAGATCATCGCGCCGCCGAGATAGATGTTCGTTGAGGCGGCGAACACCAAGCCGGTCAGCCCCATGACGGTGAATCCGGGCGCGATGAGGCGCACGGGCGGGGCGGAGCGGATTGGCCCGATCATCACCAGCCCGGTGAGTACGGCAGCCAGGCCGCTCAATGCGCCGAGCAGGCTGTACTGAGTCCCGGTTCCATGCCAGAGGTCTCGGACGAACGGGAATTCCAAGGTATTGTAAACGGCCCCCCCCACGACGACGAGCGACAGCAGGATCAGTGAAGGGCGCAGGACCCGGCTGGTCCAGACATAGTGCAGCCCCTCACGGGCGTCCTGCCACAGACCGCGCACCCCACGCGCCGCTTTGGCGCCGGGCGGCGTCGTGACGTTCGCGATCAGACGGACGAAAAGGGCCGAGGCGACGAACGTGGCCGCATCGAAGATGAAGACGCTGTGCGGGTGTAGGAACTTGATCAGTAGACCGCCCAGGGCGGGACCGAGGAACATGGTCGCCTGGCTTGCGGTCAGCATCAGGCTGTTGGCTTGGAGCAGCCTTTCGCGCGGCACCAGGGCGGGCAGAAGGCCCTGCCGAGACGGCGAGAAGAAGCAGGAGAAAGAGGCCACGAGGAAGGAGATCGCGTAGACCAGGCCCCGGTCCTGCGCGTTGAGATGGCTCTGGAAATGTGCACTGGGGATCCACAGCAGCAGCAGGACAGAAAGGGCGCGGCCCAGATCGGCGGTGATCATAGTGCGCCGCCGGTTCCAGCGGTCTGCGAAGACGCCGCCGGCTAGGCCGAACAGAAGGACGGGCAGCATGCCAAAGACCATCGCGAGGCCTAGGACCGTCTTATCATTGGTGGCGTTGTAGACGGTGACGGAGAGGGCAAGGGCCAGGGCGCTGTCGCCAAGGTTGGAGATGACATAGGAAAGCCAGAGCCAGAGGAAGTTCCGATCGCGGAACAAGCCCAGGCGCGAAGCCTCTTTAGTTACCTCATTCTCACTTGCCATGAAGATTGTCTCTATTATAACATGATTCTACCATATCCCGGCCTCTTAAATCACAAAAATCTTCTCGGGCCGGGGCAGGGCGCATCAAGGGTATAATAAGGCATCGGAGGAACCTAATGTCGGAGTCACCGCTTCCTGAACTCAGCTATCCCCGCCGGGCCACCCGTGCGGTCCATGTCGGCCCCATCGTCATCGGCGGCGGCCACCTAATCGTCGTGCAGAGCATGATCACGGAGGAGACCCGCAACATTGCGGGCTGCGTCGAGCAGATCATCGCCATGCACGAGGCCGGCTGCGAGATCGTCCGCGTCACCACCCCCACCCTGTCCGAAGCGCACTGCCTCGGCGAGATCCAGGCGGAAGTGCGGCGACGCGGCTACAGCGTCCCTCTGGTCGCCGATGTCCACCACCAGGGCAGCGATATCGCTGTGGCCGTCGCGCGGTTCGTGGATAAGGTCCGCATCAACCCCGGCCTGTTCGTCTTCCGCAAGCCGCGCGGGCGGGCGGATGAGTATACCGAGGCGGAAGTCCGCGAGGAGCGGGGGGCCATCGAGGAGTCGCTGCGGCCCGTCATCGCGGTCTGTAAGGAGCGCGATATCGCCATGCGGATCGGCGTCAACCACGGCAGCCTGGCCGAGCGGCTGACCGTCATGCACGGCGACACGCCCGAGGGCATGGTCGAAAGCGCCCTGGAATACATCCAGATCTGCGAGGCGCACGATTATCGGAATATCATCATCTCGTTGAAGGCATCGCGCGTTCCGGTGATGCTGGCCGCTAACCGGCTGATGGCGCGCCGCATGGCCGCATTAGGCATGGACTACCCGCTTCACCTGGGGGTGACCGAGGCCGGCGACGGCGAGTACGCCCGCATCAAGAGCACGGCGGGCATCGGGACACTGCTGGCCGAGGGCATCGGGGACACGATCCGCGTGTCGCTGTCCGAGGACCCGATCAACGAGATCCCGGCCTGCTACGACATCTTGCAGGCCCTGGGCCTTCGCAAGACCAAGGTAGAGTTCATCGCCTGCCCGTCCTGCGGGCGGACCAAGTTCGAGCTGACATCGGTACTGCGGCTGGTGAAGGCGGCGACCAACCATCTGGTCGGCCTGGACATCGCCGTGATGGGCTGCATCGTGAACGGGCCAGGCGAAATGGCCGATGCCGACTACGGCTATGTCGGCAAGGGCGGCGGCATCATCACGCTCTACCGGGGGCGCAACCCGGTCAAGAATGTGCCGCAGGAGCAGGGGGTATCCGAACTTGTCGCCCTGATCAAGTCTGACGGCCGCTGGACCGACCCGCCGGAGGGCCAGTCGGTGTCGGTCTCCCCATTCACCAAAGAGCTGGCGATGATGGGATAGGAAGTGAGATGGGATAGGAAATGAGAGGGGATAGGAAATGGGATAGGATCAGCCCCGCGACCGCCTATATCCGCCGGGCCAGCAGCAGGGAGGCGTCGTCGGAGAGGGAGCCGCCGGCGAAGGCGCGGGCACCCTCCAGGACGGCGCGGGCGATCTCATGCGGGGAGGCACCCACGGCGTCCTGCGCCAGCCGGGTCATGCCCTCATAGCCCAGGAAGACGCGGCCATGCCGAGCCTCGGTGATGCCGTCCGTCACCAGGACGATGGTATCGCCGGGGGCGAGGGTGAAGCCCACCGAAGGGTACTCCGAATCCCGCTCTAAGCCCAAGAGGCTGCCCTTGACGATCATTGGCTCCACCGCGCCATCCGCGCGCAGAATCAGCGGCGGCTCAGCAGCAGCAACTACGGCGACCCCCTCCCCTGTGGCAGGGCAAAGGGTGAGGATGGCCAGCGTCACAAATGCATTGTCGCTTGCCTTTCCGTTCAGCCGGTGGTTATCATGAACGAAAACGTTTAGGCGAGACAGGGCGCGGCCCGGTGCGGGCGTCTCGCGCAGGTATGCCCGCAGGGCATATTTGACCTCGGCCGTGTGCGCCGCCGCCGCCAGCCCCTTTCCGGACACATCCCCCACGACCAGGGCGACCATCTCCCCCTCCAGCATGAAGGCATCGAAAAAGTCCCCGCCGATCTGCGCCTCCACCCCGGCGGCGTCGCACAGTGAGGCGATGACCAGGCCGGGGAAAGCATCCTCGGGGATCTCCGGCATGAAGGCGCGCTGGAAGGTCGCGGAGATCTGGCGCTCGCGCACGTACAGGTTCGTCAACTGCGCCTCCTCTTCCCTACGCGCGGTGTCATCGCGCAGCACTGTGGCGTAGCAGCGTAGGCTGCCGTCCTTGTCGCGCAGGGCCGTCATCATGCCAATCGCCCAGAATAGGCTGCCGTCCTTGCGCTGATGCCATCCGGTGATCTCGACACGCCCCTCCGCAGCCACACCTTCCAGCCTCCAATCGGGGATGCCTCGTTCCCTTTCTTCCGGCAGGAAAAGCATGGAATAGTATTCCCCGCGCACCTCCGCCTCAGCATAGCCGAGGATATGCTCGGCGCCGGGATTCCAGCTCAGGACACGGCCTTCTCGACTGATCAGGCAGAACGCATAGTCGGTCACCTCCTTCGCCAGCAGTCGGTAACGCTCGGCCTCGGCCTGGTTGCGGTCCGTCAGGTCACGCACCAGCCAGCGCAGGGAGAGCGGAAAGCCATGCGGGTCGCGGACGACGGAGACGGTCATGGAAGCCTCGACCAGCTCGCGGCGGCGCGGCCTAAGCCGCATCTCACGCTCCACCGTCTCAATGGACCGATCCGCTTCCAGCAGGAACCGCCAGAACACCTGCCGTCCTTCTTCGGGGATGAAAGTCGCGAACGGCTTCCCTTTGAGGAAGCGCTTGGACAGCCCCAGCAGGCCGGCGGCGGCCAAATTGGCTTCCTGGATGACGCCGTCCATGTCCGTGACGAGGTAGGCATCGGGGGCGGAATCGAAGAGGTCCTCATAGTGATGCCGCCACGTTTCCAGCACATCATGCGCGGCGGCCAGAGCCTCATTCTGCTGGCGCATCTCTTCCTCGGCCACGCACAGCTCCTCGATGGTGCTGTTCATGGTCTCGAAGGCAATGTCCAGCAGCGTCTGCCGACTTGTCGGCCCTTCCGTGACCTGACGGCGCAGATCCATTACATGCTCGTGCAGGTATTGGATTCCATCCGCGAAAGGATTAGTGGCTGCCAAGTGATACCGCATCTTTCTCGCAAACAGTTTGCCGCAGAGAGGGTCTTGCTTTGCATGACAGAGAAGGTTTAGTCCTCTGAAGGGCGGGAGGTAACTGGTCGGCGCAGGATCACGTCACAGAGACACCAGATACGAGGAAGAGGACCATGAACATGCAGGACCAGCGGCCCTTCGAGGCAGAGGCGGCGGACCGCCTCCTGGCTCAGTACGAGAAGACGCTGCACGGCGGAGGGGATGACGCCCACAGCCTGGCGAGCCTCGCTGCCACTAGGGGGTCCGGGCCTCGGGCGGCGGCGCGCTGGGGGCACCGGCCTGGCTCCGCCCGTCCAGGGTGATGACGATGCGACTCGACTGCGTGCTGCCCCCCATCGTGATCTGGTACGGCTCTTCCAGGACCGGCGTATCGCCTGATGCACCTTCGGCAGGCCTGAGATAACGCCAGGAGACGTGCCCCGGACTCGGGTTGTCGTCCAGATCATTGTGCAGCAGCTTGCCATCAATGCGGTTCTCGGTGACAAGCTGTATCAACGACTGCGGATACTGCCCCTTTTCCTGGTGGTAGCTCACGACCGCTTGGCGCAGGTGTGCGCCGTCCATGCCCGCCTTGCCGGCGATGATTCCGATGCCGAGGGGGCTGTTCTTGGAGGGATGGCTCAACTGGTCTTTGGCGGCCCGGACCAGCAGAATGCCGCCAACAGCGGCCAGCAGGAACAGGCCCAGACAGCCGAAGCCGGCGATCTTCCAGCCGTTGATGCCGGGCTTACGAGGCGGCATGGCCCCATAAGTGGAAGGGCCGTAGCTGGAAGGGTAGCCGCCAGGCGGTGGACTGGGAGGGATGCTCATAGTCCATTATATCACTCCCCCCGCCGACAAGCAAGCCCGATAAGCAGGCAGAATCGCTGTTTTTTTTGCAAACCAGGCACATCTCCCAGGCC
This sequence comes from Armatimonadota bacterium, assembly GCA_031363565.1. Lineage (GTDB taxonomy): Bacteria > Armatimonadota > Armatimonadia > Armatimonadales > Capsulimonadaceae > JANXMY01. The sequence continues at coordinate 8,377 of JANLUQ010000462.1, forward strand.
GGTTGGCACGGTTCCTGCACGATGGTTTCGTTTGCCCCCACAGATTCCCCTCTAGTTTTCCCTCCCCATGCCAATAATCAGAAACAGATAGCTTCGGAGGGCGTTACGGGAGGGGTGTTCTACATGCTCGGACTCACACAGATATTCGGCAAGGAAAAGGTCATCGGCGTAGATATCGGCAGCCGCTTCATCAAGGTGGTGCAGGCCGAGGCGGGCCGCGCGCCCGGCACCTGGCAGATCGTCAAGGCCGCCGTGGGGCCGACGCCCGCCGACTCGGTCCGGGACGGGATCGTCATGGACCAAGCTGGGGTCGCACAGGCCGTCAAAGCGCTGATGCAGGACGCGGGCATCGAGGCGAACGCCGTCGTGGCCGCAATCAGTGGGGCCAGCGTGATTGTCCGCCACATCAAGCTCCCCCGGATGGCCGAGAGCCTCCTGCGCCGATCGGTCCGGTTCGAGGCGGCCAAGCACATCTCCTCGAACGTGGACGACAGCATGATCGAGTTCGAGATCACTGGGGCGGTGCCGGGCGAAGACGACAAGATGAGCGTCATGCTGGTCGCCGCGCCTAACGATATGGTCGAGTCGCGGCTGGCCGCGCTGGCCCAAGCGGGCCTGGAGCCGGTCGGGGTGGACATCGAGGCATTTGCCTTGCAGCGCGCCCTAGTAGACCTATCGCCGACGCGCCCTGGCGAGGGCACGACATTGGCGCTGCTGGACATCGGCGCGACGACTACAGATGTCAACATCGTCACGAACGGGCTGTTCGCGCTTACCCGCAACATCCCCATCGCCGGGGATAGCTTCACGCAGGCTTTGAGAACCGTCGCCCCCGGCGCAGGCTGGGACGCCCTGGAAGAGATGAAGGCGCAGGTGGAAATGACCGCCCTGCTCGAGCCGGACGCCGCCCCCGAGGTCGCCGCCCTGGCGCGGGCCATGCAGCCCGCCTTGGACGAGCTTCTGCGCGAGGTGCGCCGCTCGACCAACTACTACCAGTCGCAGCTCGCCGACCCGGCGAATTCGATCCTACCGGCGGGGACGACCTCGGAGACGAGCGGTCCCGTCTCGCGGATCATCATCACGGGCGGCAGCACCAAGATGAAGGGCCTTGAGGTCTACATGGCGGCCCGCCTGGGCATCCCTGTAGAGATCTGGAACCCCTTCGCCAGCCCGGCACTCGACTCTACCCGCATCGCACCCGGCTTTATCGAGGAGAACCACCCCTTCCTGGTCACCGGGATCGGGCTGGCGCTCAAGGAACTGACGCAAGTTCCCGCGCGCCGCGCTGAGAAGGCGGCGATGCCCAAATTCCGCAACCCACTGGCGAAAGCGGCCTAGGCGAAAGCGGCCTAGAAAAGTAAGCGGGCGCGGTTCCCCGCTCCTACACGCGAAAGAGACTCCCATGCCTTCGATCAACATGATTGCCGTGCGCCGCGAAGAAAAGCGTCGGCAGGAACAGAATATCCGCAAGCTCCTTTACGCGATCCTCGGCGAGATCGGCCTGGTCGTCCTGGTCGCTTTCGTGCTGACGGCTCGCATCCTGGTGACGCAGAACCAGGTCGGCCGGCTCTCCGAACGGGTCAATGCCTTGCAGCCGAGTGTCACCAAGATCCAGCAGCTCCAGACCCAGACGGCAGGACTGATGCCCAAAGTCCAGACTCTGGACGGGGCGAAGGCCGACACCCTCTTCTGGTACAAGAACTTTTATGCAGTCACTGCCAGCCTCCCACCTAAGACCTGGCTGCTCTCGCTCGGAACCGGCACCGGGGTTGGGGCTGCGCCGGGGACGGGAATGCCGGGAACTGCCGGCGGCGATGACCCAACCTTAAGCCTCGTCGGCGTCGCCATGAGCCAGGCCGTCGTCGGCGAAACGATGCTGCGGATGAACCAGGCACCATCTCTGGACCATGTGGACCTGGCCTTCGTACAGCAGCAGAAGATCGGCACGGCCGATGCCGTGGGGTTCCAGATGACTGTCCACCTCAAGCCGGAGTCCGGCCTGGCCAAGCCTGCCGATACGAAGACGACAGGCGTGAAAACTGCCGATGCGAAAGGAGCCGTCAATGGCACAAAATCTTAGCCAGAGTTTTAGTCCTAGCGCCGTCCCCCCGGCCAAACGGCTCATGGTGGCGCTCATGGGCGGGGCAGGCCTGATCCTGCTCGGCGGCGGCGGCGCACTTATGGGGCTGAACTCCCACCTCACCGCCCTCCAAACGATCGTCCGACAGAAGCAGACGGAAGTGGACGGCAGCGAGGGGATCGCCAAGCGCTATGTCACCACGCAGGCGGCCTACACGGAGACCCAGGGCCGCATCCAGTATCTGGAAGCATCCGTCTCGCCCAAGTCCTATGTGCCGACGCTGCTAGGGCAGCTCCAGACGCTGGCGGTGACGACCCACCTGAACGTCGTTTCCGTCCGACCCACCGCAATCGCGCCACCTGCGCCGCCAGCACCCGCTCACCCCGCGGCTGGAGGGGATGCATCATCCACGGGTGAGGTGAAGAAGGCGCCGCCCCCGCCGCCCTACGATACGCTGAATGTGGACTTGGACGTGACCGGCACCTATGCCGATACCACCGCGTTTTTGTATAGCCTAACCCGGTTCCCGAAGATCATCTCGGTGACGGCGGTGCAGATGCACCCGAATGCCGCGACGGACAAGACCAGCCCCTATGCCGCGCCGACGGTAACGACGAGCCTCAAACTGATCGCCTTCATGTTCCACGAGGACGGGGCCGATCCATTGGCGGCGTCCGGCGCGGTGCCCGCTCTGGTGGGCACGGTCTCAGGGCCTCTCCCACCCGCCGCAGCCGGCACAATCTCCGGGGCAGCCGGTCGGGCGGCGGCAGGTGCAATTGGGGCGACGCGGGCCGCAAACGCGCGCGGTGCAGTCGGAGTCGGTACGCTCTAGAGGCGGGAAAGACTATTATGAACAAGCTAGATAAAAAACAGATCCCGCAGTTCGCCGCCCTGTGCGTCCTCTCCGCCGGCGTCTTCGGCTACTTCGTCGTGAAGATCGTCACACCCTCGCCTGCCGCTGCCGGCACCCGGCCGCATCCCGCCACTGAAGCCGCCCAGACCGCGACGGCGGCAGCCCCGGCTTCCGTCAAGGCGGCAGGGACCGGCCCGGCCACCAATCCGGCCGTCATCCCCACCGAGGACGGGGCCGAGGTGCCCGCCCCAACGCCAGGGATGCGTGACCCGTTCATGGTCGGCTATGTGGACCCGAAGACGCAGCCTGCCCTGCCTATCCCTCACGTAACCGCGCCGGCCAAGGCGGCGGCGACGGCCAAAGCGGCCATGCCGGTCAAAGCCGGCGTATTCCAGGTGGCGAGCATCCGCGAAGTCGGCCCGGCGTCGGCAGGCATGACCGCCCTCCCCCTCGGCCTCAAAGGCTTTCCGCCCCTTGGCGCGGGACCGTCCCTGCCCTCCACCGCGAAGGCCGCAGAGGCTCCCAAAGCGCCCGTTTGGATAGTGACTGGCGTGCTGCAAAGCGAGGCCGGCCAGGTCGCCGTTCTCCGAAACGGCGAGGCCCGGCGCATCGTCCGCACCGGGGACTTCGTGGACAGCACGTACCGGGTCGTGGCTGTGACACGCGGCGCGGTGGTCCTGCGCCATGGCAAGACGTTCTACCACCTGGCGCTGGGCGCGGCCAAGCCGACTGCCCCGGCCCACGCACCCTTTGCTGTTCCCGCTGCCGCGCTTTCTCCCGTCTCGGCCCTCAGCCCGGCCTTCAAGTCGCCCTCCCACGAGCCGCAGGAGACCCTGCTGCCCCCCGAAGTCCGACCGTCGGGGATGGCTCAGGTGATGCAGGGTGCGCTGCTGATGGCCGGCTCTTACATGTCGCCGGCCTGGGCCGAGGTGGAGGTCTGCCTTGCGGCGTTCAATGGCCGCCATGCCCTGCCCCCCGATGTCGAGATGCGCTTCCAGGACGGCTTGGCCCCGGCACCCAGTTTTGGCGAGGCCCGCGCCCGCTGGGAGCGTAGCCGTGGCCTTTACCAGAACGGCCTGAACGCCGAGGACCGCGCCCAGTGGCAGTGCGTGCTGGCGAGGGATGACCGCGATGCGGCCGATGAGGCCGGAAAGCTGCTCGACCAGTACGATTGATTTCCACCACTCATGATTTTCGCCGTTCACGGAGGATCGCTGCTTCCCGCCGGGAAGCCGCAAAGGAGAATGCAATGCCGATTATTACCATAGCGCAGACTAAATTTCTGACAGCACATACCAAAACACTCGCCTTCAACGCGGCGGCGCTGGCCCTGGCCTCCGGTCTTCTGGCTCCCCAGATGGCCCAGGCCGCCCCGCGCCCCGCCGCTCACGGACCCGCCGCGCAGACCATCCGCGCCGCCGTCGGGGCCGATGATGTCACTCTGGACTTCGTCGGGGCGGACATCAACGATGTTCTCAAGGCCCTGGCGATGCAGACCCATACGAACGTCGTCTCGGGCACGGACGTCAAGGGGCCGATCACGGTCTCCCTGGCGCACGTTTCCCTGGAAGAAGCTTTGGACCTGATCACCAAGCTATCCGGCTACCAGTACGCGAAGGTCGGGCGCACCTATGTTATCGGCACACCTGCCACCATCCAGACGCTGGCTGCAGCAGGCACGGCGTCGGCACCTGCCGTCACGACGGTCCTCTCGTTCAGCTACTCGGACCCCGCCGATTTGACCGGCGAGATCAAGCAGCTCTACCCGAACGTGAAGGCCTCGACCGGCAAAGCAGCGGGCGGCCAGGCCGGCGGCGGCGTCCTCGTGCTCACCGGCACAGCGGACGATATCGAGGGCGTCCGCCGCCTCGTCGGCGATTCGGAAGCCATGATCTCGCGCAACGTCGGCACCTCACACACCGAGGTTTATAACATCAAGTATGTGTCCGCGGACGACCTGCAAACGGTTCTGGCCCGGCTGGTCCCCGGCGTCATCATCACGCCCGGTCCGACCCAAAGGCCTGCGCCCGTGGCCCCCGCGACTGCCGACGCCGGTGGGACTACGGCGACGACGACCTCCTACGGCGCGGCGGCGGGCGGCACAACCACCTCGGTCACGGCAAACCTGCCGACTAAGGCGACGACCTCATCGCTGCTGCTCACCGGCTCGGATGCGGACCTCACGCGCGCCCGGCGGGTCCTGACGACCGTGGATGTCCGCCCCGCCCAGATCAACTTCGAGGCGAAGATCACCGAGGTCGATCTGAACGCCCAGAAGAATCTGGGGCTGGCCTACAGCTTCGCCGGGGCGCAGACGCGCATCGGCGAGTCCGGTGGTGGTGGTGACAACATCACCGCTGGCCCGCCCAAGCTGGGCGACAGCGGCTACCCCGGCCGGCCGTTCAAGTTCGGCACGTTCTCACGCACGGCCCTGGGCGACTTTGTGGATGTGAGGCTCGACGCGCTCCAGCAGAACGGCGACGTGAAACTGCTGTCTAATCCAAACATCTCCGCCGTGGACGGGCAGCCTGCCGCCGTCTTTATCGGCGACAACATCACCTACATCTCCTCGATCACCAGCTCGCCCACCGGGCAGAACGTCACAACGGCGACCGTGAGTGCGGGCATCAAGCTGTTCGTCACCGGCAAGGTGAACAACGACGGCTATGTCACGCTGAACATCCACCCGGAAGTGTCCTCGGTCACATTCAGAGTGGGGATCGGTGGGGCACAGCTGCCGGACATCTCCTCACGCGAGGCCACGACCACACTGCGGGTCAAGGATGGCGACACGATCGCTATCGGCGGCCTGATCAGCCAGCAAGACGTCAAGAGCATCCAGAAGGTCCCGATCCTGGGCGACCTGCCCTTCTTCGGCCAGCTTTTCCGGGACACCCAGGTCACGCACAACCGCAACGAGGTCGTGATCTTCATCAAGGTCTCTATCGCGAAAGACATGGCGTAGCCCGCTTTTCTTTCACCTTCCGTCTACAGAAGGCGGTGCGACATACCGACAATTATGGCAGGGAGAAAGCTCCCTGCCATTTTTCTTTTCACGTTTAGAAACTCTTTCACAGGAAATCTTTCACAGGAACCCTCATGCAGTCAACAGCGATGGCGGATGTGTTTGTCAGCAGCGGCCTCGTTTCCGACGAGCAGCTTGCACAGGCGATCGAGAAGCAGAGGCAGCTCAAGACGCAGGAGCCGATCGGCGACCTGCTGGTCTCGATGGGCCTGATTACCGAGCGCGACCGCGTCCGCTGCCTGGGTGAGCAATGGGGCGTCCCCTATGTGGACCTGACCGAAATCCAGATCCCGGACGATGTCACCAGTGCGGTAACGCAGGAGCTGGCTCGGCGTTTTAAGGTCATCCCCATCGAGCGCAGTCCCAAGCGGCTGACTTTGGCGATGAAGAACCCGCTAGACATCTTCGCCATCGACGAGATCCGGCTGATCACCGGCAAAGAAGTCGAGGCCGTCATCGCGACGGAAGAAGACATCATCAATGCCATCTCGGCCAATTACCGCACCGAGGTCAATGTCACCGAGGCCGTGACCAATGTCATGAAGGACCTGGACGAAGCGACTATCACTTTGACCCAGGGCGGCAGCGAGGACAGCATCACCATCGAGCAGCTCAAGGAGCTGTCCGGCGAGGCGCCCGTCGTCCGGCTCGCCAACATGATCATCTCACGCGGCATTACCGACAAGGCCTCAGACATCCATATCGAGCCGGCCAAGGACGGCCTGCGTATCCGCTACCGCGTGGACGGCATTTTGTCCGATGGCATGACCCTGCCCAAGAAGGCGCAGGCGTCTATCACGTCCCGTATCAAGATCATGGCAGATATGGATATCTCCGAGAAGCGCGCGCCCCAGGACGGACGTATCTCGGCGACCATCGAGGGCCGCCCCTATGACTTCCGCGTCTCGACCCTGCCCGCCGTCTTCGGCGAGAAGATCGTCATGCGCGTCCTGGACAAGTCGAACATCTCGGTTGGCCTGCATAAGCTGGGCCTGCTGCCCTACACCTTCGAGATGTTCGAGTCAATGATCCAGCGCACTTACGGCATCATCCTCGTGACGGGTCCGACCGGGTCGGGCAAGTCCACGACGCTGTACTCCGTCCTCGCCAAGCTGAACTCGGGCGAGAAGAACATCTTAACCATCGAGGACCCGGTCGAGTACGAGCTGTCCGGCATCACGCAGTCCATGGTCAACAACCGGGCGGGCATGACCTTCGCGTCCGGCCTGCGCTCTATGCTGCGGCAGGACCCGAACATCATCATGGTCGGCGAAATGCGCGACCAGGAAACGGCGATGATCGCCATCGAGGCCGCCCTGACCGGCCACCTCGTCCTCTCCACACTGCACACCAATGATGCCCCCGGCTCAGTCGCGCGCCTGCTGGATATGGGCGTCGAGAGCTTCCTGATCGCCTCCTCCATCGCGGGCGTCCTCGCCCAGCGGCTGCTGCGAACAGTCTGCGTCAAGTGCAAGGAGCCGTACTCGCCGCCCAAGGATGCCCTCAAGCGGCTGGGCATGAACCTTGACATTTTAGACAAGAGCGAGGTGACGTTCTTCCGGGGCCGGGGCTGCGATGGCTGCAAGGGAACGGGCTACAAGGGCCGCATCGGCGTCTACGAGCTGATGCCAGTCAACGATAAGGTGCGCGAGCTGATCTTGGCCCGTGCCTCCTCCTATGCCATCCGGGAGGCCGCCATCGAAGCGGGGATGCGGACTTTGAAGGACGATGCGATGGAGAAGATACTGCTTGGTATCACCACGCTGGAAGAGTCCCTGCGCGTGATCTATTCGGGATAATGTGATCTATTCGGGATAACAGGTAATACAATGACCGTGCCAGTGACCGCACCAATGACCATGCCGAATGCCTCCCTTCGCCCGAACGCCCTCGTGAACCCGCTGGATACTATGGAAAAGATCCTGGACGGCGCAACCGATCTGGCCGCCTTGCCCCAGGTCGTGATGCGGGTCATGGATCTGACCAACGACCCAAAGGCGACGGCCCAGGATCTGGAAAAGATCATCGCTTTAGACCAGGCCCTGGCCGCCCGGGTTCTCACGCTCGCCAACTCGTCCTACTACGGGCTGCCGCGCCGGGTCTCGACATTGCGCGAGGCCGTCGTCTTCCTCGGATTTAAGACGCTGCGGAACCTGGCGATGACCATCACCACGTTCAACCTCTTCCTGGGCCGGGCGGATACGCCCGCGCTGGCCCGGCGCACCCTCTGGCGGCATTCGGTGGACACGGCGCAGTGCGCGCGGGTCATCGTGGGCCTGCTGCACCCGGCGACCCAGGAGGCGGTCGGCGCAGACCAGGCGTATACCTGCGGCCTGCTGCACGACATCGGCAAAATGGCGCTGGACCAGAGCCGCCACGCCCTGTTCGTCGCCATCACGCAGATCTCGGGCGCGCATCATGTCCGCTATTCGCGGATCGAGTCCGAGGTCCTTGCTTTCAGCCACGGGCAGCTCGGCGCGGGCCTTGCGACCCGCTGGAACCTGCCGCCGATGCTGTGCGAGGCGATCGCCTTCCACCACACGCCGCGCGCCGCCGAGCTGAACCCGAAGCTGACGGCGACGGTCTGCCTGGCAAACGAAATCGCGCACTTCCTGGAGGATCTGCCTCTTCCAGACGAGGCCACGGCGCAGGCCGCCCTGTACGAGTCCTGCCGGGAGGTGATGTTCCCGCTGCGGATCAGCGAGGATGGCCTGCATACTATGACGCGGGCGTGCCGGGCGGAGATGGACAAGGGCCTGAGCGCACTGGCGTTTTGACCTAGCCCTTTCCTAACAGGGAGTCGGGTGCAGCGGCACCCGGATCGGTCGGATAGTGCTAGTCGTGCCTCTATGGCGCACTGAACAGTTGCTCCGCGCTTGCCCTCTGGATGGCCAGTGCTGCGCCGGGGTTAGTCTTCTTTATTTCACATCGGGAGCAATGGTTCTATGATCGTCAACAGTGAAGACCTCCTGCCGCTCAACACCGGCAACGGCACCCAGGGAAAAAGCGCGCCGCCGGCCTACACGCCGCCCGAGGACGACTTCGGCGACTTCACCGCACGCGTGGCCGAGACCTTCGACAGCGTGGACCTGCTGCTGGCGGCGCGGGCTGAGGCTGAGGAAGCCGAGGCCAAGGCCAAAGCCCTGGGCGAGACCCCGCTGCCGTTCGTCAAGGAGGATAAAAAGCGGGAGCAGCAGGCCATGAAGGCGGGCGGCAGCATGAGCGGCAAGCCGCAGGGCGTGATCCTGAAAAGCTTTACCGTCGGCGGCGCGGCTGATGATGACGAGTCCCCCGCCGCCTTGAACATGCTAGGCGGTCTGAGCGCGCTCAGCGACGCCTCCGCCGTGCAGACGACGCTCTCGGCCAAGGACTTCATGAGCGGGGAGCTGGCAAGCGCGGGCTTCGAGGAGGCGGCCGCGCGCTCGGTGGTCGGCGGCGATACGCGGGACCTTGCCGACATCCACATTGATGAGCTGCTGCACCTGACCGTGCAGTCGGGTGCCTCCGACCTTCACCTGACGGTCGGCCTGCCGCCGATGGTCCGTAAGGACGGCAAGCTGGTCGGGCTGCCCTTCGAGAAAATGCAGGAGCGAGACACGCAAAGGATCGTCTTCGATGTGCTGAACAACTCGCAGATCGAGAAGTTCGAGCGCTCGCACGAATTGGACTTCTCCTACGGCGTCAAAGGCATCGGCCGGTTCCGGTTCAATGTCTACCGCCAGAGGTCGTCGGTCGGCTGCGCCATGCGTGTCATCCCCAATGTCGTTCCCAGCATGGAGCAGCTCAAGCTCCCCGCCGTCATGCGCTCCTTCACCCAGAAGCACTCCGGCCTGGTCCTCGTGACCGGCCCGACGGGTTCGGGCAAATCCACGACCATCGCGTCCCTGATTGATATCATCAACACAGAACGCGAGGCGCACATCCTGACCATCGAGGACCCCATCGAGTATCTGCACTCGCACAAGAAGAGCATGATCAATCAGCGGGAACTCGGCACGGACACGGACTCGTTCACGAACGCCCTGCGGGCCTCCCTGCGCGAAGACCCCGACGTCATCCTCGTCGGCGAGATGCGCGACCTGGAGACGATCTCCGCCGCCATCACGCTGGCCGAAACCGGCCACCTCGTCTTCGCCACCCTGCACACGCGCTCGGCCCCGGCGACGATTGACCGCATCATTGACGTCTTCCCCGCCCACCAGCAGGAACAGGTGCGCGTCCAGCTCTCTACCAGCGTCGAGGCCGTCGTCTCCCAGCAGCTTCTCCCGCGCATCGGCGGCGGGCGCGTCTCGGCCATCGAGATCATGGTCGCGACAAGCGCCCTGCGGAACCTGATCCGCGAGGGCAAATCCTACCAGATCTACTCGGTCATCGAGACGGGCCATCAGTACGGGATGCAGGCGATGGACCGCGTCCTCGCCGACCTGCATCGCAGCGGCCAGGTGGCCTTCGAGGAGGCGGCGACCCGCGCCGTGGACCGCGAAAACTTCAACCGGCTGGTGAAGGGGTACTAAGCCGCGCCGAGAGGAGAGGCAAAGAAGAGAGGCGGACAAGCAGAGGGCGAGGAGACCTCGCTCCTACGCGGTAATCGCGTAGGGGCGGGGTTCCCCCACCCTCCTGACTTCCCTCTGCCTGACTTCCCTGCTCCTGAAAGTCTTGTCACCCCTTCGGCAGCTCGATCCGGCGCAGGGCCTGGCGGAACTCGGCCTTGTGGCGCTCCTGGGCGCTCGACGTGTGCAGCTCTTCGGTCCGGTGCGTTTCTTTATTGGAGCGGTCCACGATCAGGCCTAGGAACCGGAAAAAGCCTTGCAGCTCGCTGGCATAGCGCGGCAGGAAGATGACGCGCAGGGTATCCTCGAAGACGCGCACGGGCGGCTTCAGCGTGTAAGGCGTCTGCAAGTAAGCCTGATCGAACTCCTGTACCCAGGCATCGTTCGGGCGGCTCGATAGCCGGACGGCGAATTCGATCGCCTCCCGGTTCTCCTCGATGTTCTCCAGGTGGTCCGTATCAATCTCGCGCAGGTGGATGTCCGGCGACGCCACATACCGCATGTCGTCCGCTTCTACTATTTGTGACGGTGTTTCTTGTCTCATTCAACTTTTCCCTCGATCAACAGGCAGCGGCATGGGCTGCCCTCCAAGCCGGCGAATTTGGGCGGCAGGGCAACCAGCGTGTACGCGCCCGCATTGACTTCGTCCAGCACCAGTGTCTCCACGACCACGACGCCCGCGCCGAGCAGGATGCGGTGCGTCTCGACATTGGATGCACCGTAAGGACCCACCGAAAGGTAGTCCACGCCGACCAGCCGGACCCCGTGCGTCACCAGCCACTCCGCGCCGCCCGGCGCGATCCCGACATAATCCTTATGGAATATGCCGTCGCGCAGCCGGCCCAGCCGCGTGTTGTCCGTCTTGAACAGGACGCGCTCCGTGCCCGGCACGATCCCCGCCTGTGCCAAATCCGCCGCTGTGATCCGGTCCCGCCCATAGACCTCGACCACCAGGGTCGGTCCCACCAGGATATTGACGTCCAAAGCCTCGACGGTCGCGCCCCCCGGAACAAAATGCAGCGGGGCATCTAGGTGCGTCCCCGTGTGCGTCCCATCCGTGAACACGGACAAGTTGCAGACCGCGCCCCCCTGTCCCAGCTTTTCAGTCCACTGCACCGAGAAGCCCGGCTCCGTCCCCTCCCAAGTCAATGTCTGGGGAGAAGTCGTCAGCGTGATATCGTGAATCTTCATGTGGACGTTGTACCCGATTTGCCGACGCTCACAGCCCCAAATCCAATGTATCGACAGGGGGCGGCTTACCGATGACGCCTACCTGATGCTTCGCCATGTCCACGTTCCCATTCTCCTTGAACGCCACGTCCTCGCCTTCCAGCAGTTCCCGCTGCCGCTGCGCCAGATAGGGCGACCGCTTGCCGATGGGCAGGTTCCCGTTCGCCCCCACCACGCGCTGCCAGGGAACGTCCCCGCCGTCCACGGCCTGGTTCATCGCCCACCCCGCCTCCCGCGCCGAGCAGCCGGCCTCGTCCCCCACCTGCCCGTAGGACATGACCTGACCGGGCGGGATGAGGCGGACGCGGGCGTGGACGAGGTCAAGGAGTGTGTCTTCGTTCATAGTGTTTTCGGTCGTCAGGCTCCTCGCCTGCCTCATCTAGTTGATCTTCGTCGCCGTCTTCATCGCCAGTATATTCGTAAGAAGTCACATCGTTATTGCCACGGCGGTGGAACTTCCCAGTGAACACATACCAGAATGCCGGCACACCGTAAGCAATCATGCCTAGGACAGAATTAACAGGCGATGCTGCTGAGTGCGACAACATTGCATAGTTCCAACTGTGGCCACTGAAGAACCATTCGTCGATGATATAAGAAGCATACGCAAAGAAAACGAAAGCCGCAACAAAACGCCCTGCCCACCAGAAACGCTCCGAGTCGTAGAAGGCCAGACCAAGGGTGCCGATGACGACACAGATTCCAGCCGCGAGGACCCTACCTCCAGCAGTGTTGATTGCCCCCGTGAAAAAGTCCACCCACAGCATCCCACAAACGAAGATTGCCAGGAACGGTAACAGCAGCCAGAACGCAGCTCGACTCATGGCGGCCTCCGCTGCCGCGGCAGTATTTCGTCGCTCATGCTATCAAGCCGCGTTGTTGCAGCGCGAGCAAATACCTTTGACGGTCTGCCTTCATCCAACGTCCGTATTCGCCCTCTGAGGGCGTCAACCCGCACTCCGGGTCGTCGCAGGCATGCGCCTCAAAACTCTGGTCGGAGGCTTCCGGGTCCTTGCAGTCATAGACACGGATGCCTATGCTGTACTTCGTAACGCGGCACCCCTGCTGCACGAACCGCGCCGCGATCTCTTCCAGAAGGCGTGTGGCGGCGTCCCCGACCGTGATCGTCTCCGGCTGCCGCACGACGGGACTGCTCCGGCCCTGTTTATGGGTTAGGTGAAAGTGCCTGGCACTGCGCTCGGACATCTGCATCCCCTGGCGAACTACTTGGCCGGCTTCTTCAACTCCGTCTCCAGCGCCCCTACCACATCGGGCGAGAGGGGGTCGTGGCCGGCCTGGAAGCGGCCGACGACCTGGCCTTTGCGGTTCACCAAAAACTTGGCGAAGTTCCACTCGATGTCGCCGCCGAACTTGGGGTCGCTCTCCTTGCTGGTCAGGAAGGTGTAGAGGGGGGCCTGGTTGGGGGCCTTGACGGAGACCTTGCTGAACAGGTCGAAGGTGGCATTATATTTGGCGGTGCAGAACTGGCGGATCTCGCCGTTCGTGCCCGGCTCCTGCTGGCCGAAGTCGTTGGCAGGGAAGGCGAGGATGCGGAGGCCCGACGCTTTGTACTTCTGGTTCAGCTTCTCCAGCGAAGCGTACTGGGGCGTGTTGCCGCAGAGGGAGGCGGTGTTGACGATCATCAGCACCTTGCCCTTGTAGCGCGACAGCGGGACGCTCTTGCCGTCAATATTCTGGACGGTGTAGCTCAGGACCCCGATCGGCTTCGCGGGCGCGGCACGAACGGCGGGCGGCAGAGACGCGGCGAGCGTTAGCAGAGAGAGGCCGGCGGCGAGGCGGGCGGTGCGGGTGGGCATCATGGTTGTTTTCCTTATCATGGCGGCGTCAAGCCGCGTTGAAGACGCCGTTCTCGACGCCTAGTTTCTTCGCATCGGCATGGGTGAGGCCGAGGGCACTGGTGAGGGTGAGGAAGGTGCCGGGGCCGCACACTGTCTCATAAGCCTCTAAAATCATGCGGCTACGCTCTTCGGGGCCGACCTGTGCCCAGCGATCTCAAATGACAGTAACATGGGTGCGTCCGCTGTAGCGAGCCTCTTCTTCAATAATTAAGGGGGCGTCTGCCGAACCTTCCGCCTGCTCCAGACGTAAATCATTAGCGATTTCATCCACAAAGGATGAGTCGATCACTGGCTTCATAGGCTGAAGCTTTTTGTAAGGCATGGGTTATCTCCAAAGTGCATCGTAATTGCCGAGAAGCCAGTCCACGCTTACGAGGGCTTCTTCTAACTCGGCGTTGGTTGCCGCCAGCGAAGTGTAGCGTGAGGACTCGCGCCAGTGGGACACCACAATCAGGACGCGGCGTTCGATCGTAGCAGCCACCACAGCACCCCACGGGTTACCCCGAAAAAAACGGGCGTCCTCGCCCCTCAGACCTGCCGTTCACGGCGGGGTGTTCACGGAGCAACCTGCACAATTTGCATAGCTGGTTCGCCTTGCTGAATGACGCCCGTTTTTTTCGGGGTAACCCATGGGGTGCTGTGGTGGCTGCTACGATCGAACGCCGCGTCCTGATTGTGGTGTCCCACTGG
>JANLUQ010000582.1:0-2574 GCA_031363565.1 Armatimonadota bacterium
CATTGACTACCGCTCCTACCTGGATAATAAGGTCGCTGCGGGCAATCCGCTGCTCCGCAGCGGCGACGTAATCGTCATCGGCAACCACGATCCGCAGCCGATCACCATCAATGTCCAGGGCCAGGTCATCAAGCCAGGCCGCTTCCAGGTGCCCGCCAATACTTCCGCCTACAGCGCCCTTCAAGCGGCGGGCGGCCCGACCCTCGCCGCCAACACGGCCGGGATCATCATCAAGCACTTCGGTACGACCGATACCCTCCCCTTCCAGTACACGCAGGCTGGCCAGAACCCCACCGATGCTGCCCTCAACCCGCCACTGCTGGACGGCGACACGATCATCGTCCCTGCCGCGCCGATCCTCGCGACATACACCCTGACCGGACCGGGTATTCGGAACCCCTCCGAGTACCCGCTGCCGAACGGCCAGCCGATCTCGCTCGCCGCCGCTATCGGCAAGGCGGGGGGGCTGTCCGATCGTGCCAAGGTCAGCGATGTGCAGATCATCCGTCCCAACCCGAAGACCGGGGCGTCACAGACCATCAAGCTGAATGCCACGAACCCCAGCGTCCAGGGCAATTATCTGATCCAGGCCGGCGACAACATCGCCATCGGCCAGGGTGGTGCCCCAGCCCGTATTGACCCGTTCCAGATCTTTGGCTTGGCGATTGCCATCTTCAGCATTCTGCATCATTAGCGCCCTTCCCCGATCTCAGGGGCGCGAGCAGGTCACGATCTCGTCAGCGCCGCGCCGTCAGCGTCCTCTTCAGGGGACTCTGGCGGCGCGCTGTCTTGGGGCACCTCATGGACACCCTGTGTGCGTGGGGGGGAGCTGCGGCGGTGCGGGGCGTAGGGAGCGTTCAGGCGGCGGCAGAGCTTGGCGATCTCGCGCAGACGGCCGATCTCGCGCGCCATGTTGATATGTGCGATGTCCCGGCGGTCCAGGGAGTTGATCAGGCACTCGGCCAGCCGGATCGCCCCCAGCGCGACCACCTCGTGATCATAGTCCACCGTCACATAAAACCGCCCGCGTGGGTCCACGGTCCAGTTCCAGCGCGTTTCGCCCGACAAAGGAGCGCCGACGCCGCGCCGGACCTGGTTCTGAATCTCGATGATCAGGTGCTCGAAGAGGTGGGGGATCTCGGTCGCCTGCGCCTCGCGCCCGAAGGAAAGACCCTCGTCGTTGAAGCAGTGCTGCGCGGCCATCTGCGGCATCAGTCGGAACAGGATGCGCGGGATATGCGGCCGGTCTTCCGTCGTGAACGGCGCCGTGTCCGGCATCTCGACGATCAGCGTCGCCCGCCCACTGTCATGAAAAACGATCTCGGTGACTTTCAAATCATTTTACGCGCTTTTCGCCCACCTCTGCCCTTGACATTTGCTTGGGATGGGGCTATAATATCGGTGGCTTCTGGTCCCTGATAGCTCAATTGGCAGAGCGTTCGGCTGTTAACTGAAATGTTGTAGGTTCAAGTCCTACTCAGGGAGCCACCCCTTTACAACAGCCTTCTTCCTGTCTTACAACGGTCTTCTCTGCTTACAGCAGCCTTCTTTGTGAACCTGACCCGCAACCACCGCCCCGATATTGTATCATAAGATCCGGTGTTTGTCCAGAAGCCGTTCTTTTCCCTCTCGTCCGCGCTTCCCCTTGCTGTCGCTCTCGCCGCCTGCGCCCCGACTCGTGCCGCCCCTCTTACCGTGGTTAGCGAAAAGGCCGTGGCCTGCTGGGACGACCCCGCCGACCGGCGCACCTCAATGCCCCGGACAAACTGCGCCGCCAAGTAGTGTTCCCGCGAATTGGGAATAATCCAGCATGATACCGTCTCAAACGACCCCAACACAAGCGACGTCAATACGAAAGGCCAAAACATGAACGCAGACTGGCTGGTACGGGTCGGCCCCGTCGTCGGTGCGCTCTTCCTGGCGCGCATCGTCGGCAAGTGGCGCGGCTCCAAGCGGCAGAAGGCGGCGATGACGACGCCGCTGTTCGACGGTGCCCTTCTGGAAGCCGTCTTTCAGCCTCGCCCGCGCGATGGCGATGATGCCGACCTGCTGGCTGAGGTAAGGGACACTTTGCGGCACCTGAACCGCCAGGCCTGGGCTGAGGAGTTCTGGGGCCTGAACGAGCAGATCACCGCCCTGAACGCCAAGATCGGCCCCCCCCAGCAGGCGACCCTGCGCCGCGCCCTCCTGCGCCTGCTGACTGCCAACGACCGCTGGCTCCAGCTCGTCGCCGCCAAGACGGCCGCCGACCTGAGTATGACCGAAGCCGTTTTGCCCCTGCGCGCCATCCTGGAGATGGGCGACTCCCAGACCTTCTCCGCCAGCAAAGCCGAGTATTCCAGTGCCGACGCCGTGGGCCTGCGCTTTCGCAAAGTGCTGGAAGAGGCTTTGGCGACCCTGACGCCGGAGACGGCGCCATGAAGCCACCAGCCCATCGGGCTTCAGAGCTGTCCATGTAGGGGCGCTGCTTGCCGCGCCCTCTATATTCCCTGCGCCCTCTCTATTCCCTGCGCCCTCTTTATTCCCTGGGCCCTCTCTATTCCCAGCGCCCTCTATATAACCTGCGACCTCTAT
>JANLUQ010000657.1:0-6424 GCA_031363565.1 Armatimonadota bacterium
CACGAGTACCCCTACTGAGGCCCCGTCCCCTGGAATGAATTCCGGGTCGACGCAAGTGCGGTTGTCCGCCTTCGCGGACAGAAGTTGGAGGGGCGCTGCTTGCCGCGCCCTCCCGGTCCAGGTCCGCGAATCGGTGTCCGCGAATCGGTGTCCGCAAAGGCGGACAATCGCTCTATCGAAGACCCGGAATTCATTCCGGGGGACAGGGCCAATCGTCTACCATGAGACCAGCCGCCATCCTTACCGCCACCCTTGCCGCCTGCCTCGCCTTCGCCCGCCTCGTTCCGACCCAGGCCCCTTCTCCATCGCCCCAGACCTCGCCCGCCGTTGGCGCGGACGAGCTGACCGGCTACCTTCATATGACTTCAGCCCCACCTAGTCCGGCAGCCGTCGCTGGCGAGGTATAATATCCCTATGCTGATCTTCCAGTGGCCGACCATCATCGCAGCCTTCCTTGCCTCGCTCGTCGAGTTCGTCGAGGCGCTGACCATCGTGCTGGCCGTCGGGGCCGTGCGCGGGTGGCGGCCCGCGCTCATCGGGGCGGCGGGCGCGGCGGCCTTGCTGGCCGTGCTGGTGCTGGCCTTCGGGCCGCGCCTGGCGAGCCTGGACGCCCATCTCTTCCAGCTCATCGTCGGCCTGCTGCTACTGTTGTTCGGCCTGCGCTGGCTGCGGAAGGCCATCCTACGGGCGGCCGGTGTCATCGCACTGCACAACGAGGAAAAAGAATTCGCCGAGACTGAAGCCGCCCTGCGCGGCAGCGTAGCCGGGGTGGGCTTCGATACGGGCGCGGCACTGACGTCTTTTAACGGCGTCTTCATCGAGGGCATCGAGGTCGTCTTCCTGGTCATCTCGATGGGCGCGGCCAGCCATCATCTGGCGGCGGCATCGGCGGGCGCAGCCGCCGCCGCCGTTCTCGTCGTGGTCCTGGGGCTGGCCGCGCGGCATCCCCTGTCCCGCATCCCCGAGAACGCGCTGAAACTGGTCGTCGGCACCCTAGTTTCCGCCTTCGGGACGCTGCTGGTCGGGGAGGGCTTGCAGATCGAGTGGTCCTTCGGCGATGCCTGGACGCCGCTCGTCCTGTCGGCAGGCTGGCTGCTGGTGGCGGGCCTAGGCGTCACGCTGGCGCGGGGCATGAGGGCGAAGAACTTGGATAAAGATGCGGGTAAGAGGCTGCGGGCATGAACTTTTTACGGAACGCCCTGGCTGAGATCGTCGGCTTGTTCGTGGATGACTGGGCCTTTGCCGGGCTGGCCATAGCCTGGGTCGCCCTGTTCGCCCTGCCCGGATTCCGTGCCCATGCCGCCCTCTCCGGCCCCGCGCTCTTCCTCGGCCTGGCCGTCCTCGTGCTGGTTTTCGTGGCCCGAAAGGCCCGCCGCTAAAAATTCCCCACCGCCCGCACCGCCGCCAAGCACGTTTTTTCTCCCCTCATATGGTATGCTAAAGAATATACTAGGCACTCCTAAGGTTCCCTAAGACTTAACAAGCCGCAAAGAAAGCCTCCGCATGCACATTCGCACGATTCAGCACGCCGTTCCCACCAAGAAAGTCACCAATGACGACATTCTGGAGACCTTCCGGCGGGAAAGCGCAGGTCGTCTCCCCACGGCGGAGATCGATAAGCTGGAAAAACAGGTCCGGGAAACGCTCTTCACGGCGGGAACCCAGGTCCGCTACAAACTCAATGACGGCGAGAAGGCGATTGATTTCGTGCTGGCGGCGGGCCGTCAGGCCATCGCCCAGGCGGGCATCACGCCCAAAGACGTGGATTTTCTCATCTATACCGGCGTCGGGCGTGGCTGGCTGGAGCCGGCGATGGCGAACGTCGTCCAGTCCGAGCTGAAGATGCCCAACGCGACCTGCTTCGACATCCTGGACGCCTGCGCCTCCTGGCTGCGGGCGATGCAGGTGGCGCGCTCCTTGATCCAGGGCGGGACCTACAAGTGCGGCATGATCGTCAACTGTGAGAGCAGCCTGGTCCGCTCCTTCTGGTGCTCGGAGATCAAGGACGCCAACGACCTCAAGCACCGGGTCGCCCAGTTCACCATCGGCGAGGCGGCGACGGCGACCATCGTGACAGCGGAGAAGCCCGAAGATGACTTTTACTTCAACTTCAAGAACTTCGGCGAGCACTATAAGCTGTGCATGATCCCCCTGGACAACCTCGCCGACTTCCTGCCCACGGACCCCGACCCGCGCTACGCGGCCACGCAGTTCTTCTCGCTTTCGCGCGAGCTGGTCGTCACGACGGTCAAGAAGATCGCCGAGGTCTACGGCGCGGACCCGCATTTCAAGAACCGCGACTTCGATATCGCCTTCGGCCACGAGGCCAGCCAGAAGGCCTCCGAGGTCCTGGTCAAGCACCTGGACATCCCCAAAGGCGTTTATTACAGCGTTCACCCCCGCTACGGCAACTGCGTCTCGGCCTCGGTCCCATTGGGCATGAGCCTCGCTTCCCAGGAAGGCCGCCTGAACCGGGGCGACAAGGTCTTGATCGTCGTCGGCAGCGCGGGCGTCTCGGTCGGACTGGCGACGTTCACCTACTAAGCTCCCCCGGCCGATGCCGCGAACCGTTTCTTCTGCTCCTTACGTTTAGGTCTTCATGAGGCCAAGCGAAAGGAGCTTTTTCATGCCCCCACCCAGATATCGCCGCCCCCTCCAAGCGGCGGCCCTCAGCCTCGGCTTCCTATTTACGCTCTACTGGTCCGGCCTGCTGTCACCCCGGCCCGCACCGCGCTACACCGTCACCGACCTCGGCGTCCTACCGGGCGACACTGAGAGCAGCGCCACCGCCATCAACAATGGCGGCGTGGCAGTGGGCTTCTCACAGGGCACCAGCAAGGGGGCATGCATATTCGCGGGCGGAAAAGTAATGAGCCTCGGTACCCTTCCGGGCGCGAGCGGCAGCAGCGCACGCGCCCTGAACTCCACCGGTGACGTTACGGGCGTCATCACACTGCCGACTGGCGACCATGCCTTCGTTTATAGTGGCGGCAGGATGCGGGACCTTGGGACTCTGCCCGGCTTTCGCGATAGCGCGGGCGTGGGCATCAATGACCAGGGCGAAGTCGCCGTCAACGTCATGAGCAGTCCCATGCAGCCAGGGCCGCCCCAGGGGCACGTCCTGCTCTACAGGGTCGGCAGGATGACAGAAATCAGGATGCCACTCGGCTGCTCGAGAATGCACGCTCTGAGCATCAGCAACGCTGGGCAGATCGCCGGTGACTGCAACTGGAACGCACGCTATGTCGGCCCGATCGGTCCATTCCTCTACGACAACCGGACAGGAGCGGTAACGGTTCTTCCCGTGCCGGCACCTTACCTGCGAGGCGGGGTGAGTCACATCAACGACAGCAGACAGATCCTCGGCGATGTCTCCCTGCCCGGCGGTCACGGTCATGTCGTCCTCTGGCGTGGGGACCGGATGACCGACCTCGGAACGCCGACCGGCTACCCCGTGAGCGTCGGCAGGGGCCTGAACAACCGGGGCGAGGCCGTCGGCAACTGCTTCCTTGATGCCGACTCTTTCAGGGGATTTCTGCTGACGCACACGGGCGGCAACAACCCACTGCGGCGGTATCTAGACCGATCCTCCGAACACGCTTTCGTGTACCGTCAGGGCAAGATGCAGGACCTCAACGACCTGATCGCAAGGAACGCGGATTGGATACTGGAAAGTGCGCGGGGCATCAACGACCGGGGCCAGATCGTAGGCGAGGGCCTGCACCACGGTGAAACCAGGGCGTTTTTGCTGACGCCGCGATGAACCTACCCCGGCGCGAGCGCCGACCCTCCCGAAACGGGAAGGTGAGCGGGAAGGCAATCGGGTGGTTCCATCTTCCTGACAGAGCCTTCTTAACAGAGCCTTCTTAACAGCACCGCTCTTTAGTCATCGCGCCTAACCCCGCGACTACCTTCTCACCCCACCTTCCCGTTTCGGGAGGGTCGGCGCTCGCGCCGGGGTAGGTTCTTGACATTCCCCCGCCGGTGGTTTATACTTTGCCTAGAACTGATCCCGGCAAAGGAATTTCCCCTGATGAAAGAAGTTATACTCATTGCCAACGGCGACCTGCGCCTGTCCGCAAACCAAATGTGCCAAGAGGCGCAGGCGGCGATGGAGAAGCAGGTCATCGCCGCCTTCCAGAAGGAGGGCGCGACCGTCAAGCGCGGCCACCCCTACGACCCCGTTAAGAAGCACGGGTTTATTGACAGTCAGAAATACGGCATGGAGGTCTTCCGCAAGATAGACCCCGATGCACCGCTTGTCATCGCCGAGGCCGTCTGGCAGTATTCCCACCACGTTTTAGCCGGGCTGACCACACACAAGGGGCCGATTCTGACCCTCGCCAACTGGAGCGGGACCTGGCCAGGCCTGGTCGGAATGCTGAACCTCAACGGCTCGCTCACCAAGGCGGGTATTCCCTATAGCACGCTCTGGAGCGAGGATTTCGAGGACGGCTTTTTCACGCGGGGCCTGCGCTCATGGCTGCGGGACGGCCGGGTGCGCCACAACACCGGCCATGTCCACACCTACGACGAGGAGGCAGCCCCCGCCGAGGCCGTCAAGCTGGGAATGCAGTTCGCCTCAGCCCTTCAGCGCGACAAAGCCATCATGGGTATCTTCGATGAGGGCTGCATGGGCATGTTCAATGCCATCATCCCCGACGACCTGCTGCACCGAACGGGCGTCTTCAAAGAGCGCCTGAGCCAGTCGTCTCTGTACGCCAAGATGCAGACCGTCCCGGACGACGAGGCCCGCGCCGCCTATCAGTGGCTTCTCGCCAAAGGGATGACGTTTCAGTTCGGCCCCGACGCCGACACCGACCTGACCGAAGCGCAGGTGCTCGGCCAGTGCAAGATGTATATCGCCGCCGTCCGCATCGCCGACGAGTTCGGCTGCGCGGCTATCGGTATCCAGTACCAGCAGGGGCTGATGGACCTCGCCCCCGCCTCCGACCTGGTGGAAGGCCTGCTGAACAACGTCGAGCGCCCGCCCGTCAAACACGAGACGACCGGCAAGGAGCTGTACGCCGGGCAGGCTTTGCCGCACTTCAACGAGGTGGACGAGTGCGCCGGGCTGGATGCCCTCGTGACGAACCGCCTGTGGAAGCAGCTCGGCTATGCCCCCGAGACCACCCTGCACGATCTGCGCTGGGGCCGGCACTATACCGGCGAGGGCCTGGACGAGTACGTCTGGCTCTTCGAGATCTCCGGGGCTGTTCCGCCCGCCCACTTCGCGGACGGCTACAAGGGCGCGACCGGCGAGCGCCAGCCGCCCATGTATTTCGCCCAGGGCGGCAGCACCCTCAAGGGAGTCAGCAAGCCCGGCTGGATCGTCTGGAGCCGCGTCTTCGTTGAGGGCGGCGCCCTGAAATTCGACACGGGCCTGGCCGAATCCGTCGCGCTGCCCGAGGCCGAGACCCAGGAGCGGTGGGACCTGACCACCCCGCAGTGGCCGGTCATGCACGCCGTTCTGAAGGGCATCACGCGCGACCAGATGATGGCCCGCCACAAGGCCAACCATATCCAGGTCGCCTATGCCCCCGATGAGGCCGCCGCCTGCCACGCCCTGTATGTCAAAGCCGCCACCATGTCCGCGCTGGGCCTGGCCGTGTCGCTGTGCGGGGAGATCGAGCGTAACGAGGCGTAATCTGCTAGGCGTAATCTGCTATACTAAGGGCATCATGCTGACACGCCTCAAAGTGAATGGCTTCAAGAATCTGGTGGACGTGGATGTCCGTTTCGGTCCGTTCACCTGCATCGCCGGGGCGAACGGGGTGGGCAAGTCCAACCTGTTTGACGCCATTCACTTCCTGCGCGCTTTGGCAGACCGTCCCCTGGTGGACGCTGCCCTCTCCGTCCGCGATGAAGGGGGTCGAACAGCCGATGTGCGGAGCCTGTTCCACCTCGTCGGCAGCAAGTACGATGCACAAATGTCCTTTGAGGCGGAGATGATCGTGCCCGAGGAAGGGATGGATGATCTCGGTCAGATGGCAAAGGCGAGCATCACGTTCCTCCGCTACTCCGTCACGCTTGCTTACCGGGCCGATGACAGCCGGCGCGCTTTCGGCTTCCTGGAATTGGTCAAGGAAGAGTTGACCCACATCACTCAAGGGGAAGCCGCTAAGCATCTGCTTTTCCCGCACTCCGTTGACTGGCGACGGTCCGCCGTGAGGGGACAGCGCCGGGTTCCTTATTTCATCTCAACCGAGGGTGAGGGGACGAGCCGCGTCATCAAACTCCACCAAGACGGCAGCAGCGGCAGGCCCCTCTCCCGCTCCGCTGCCAACCTGCCTCGAACGGTTCTCTCTGCTTCTAATGCAGCGGAAAGTCCGACCGCCTTGCTGGCGCGTCGGGAGATGCAGTCCTGGCACCTGCTCCAACTAGAACCCTCTTCGCTCCGCGAACCCGATGAGTTCACGGCCCC
>JANLUQ010000683.1:0-1763 GCA_031363565.1 Armatimonadota bacterium
GAACGGCGTGGCGGCGTGCGGGGTCGGCGTCATCGGCATCGCCCGTTTCCGGCCCGATGACCTCCTCGAAGATCAGCACGTCGCCCGGCCTCAGCCCAAGCAGGCGTGGCCGCCTGCTGCGGGCCGCCTCCCGCCGCTCATCGCCGTCATCATCCTTGTCGGTCACTTTCTCGGTCACTTCCTCGGTCATTTTCTCGGCATCCGCGAAGGCATCGGTCAGGGTCGCCGCCGTCGTGCCGACCGGCAGGCAGCACTCGGCCTCGCCCCAGGTGTAGAACCTGATCTCGCTGCGGGCAGGGGCGGCAACGAAGGCCGGCTGTGCCGGGTCGAAGACCGGCTCGAACACCTCGAAGTCGCCGGAGGGCAGGTCGGTCGCGGCAAGAATGGTCCGCGCCGACGGCAGCGTGTCCCGCAGATCGGTCACGAAGAAGGTGTCCGACAAGTCCAGAGTCAAAGTCCCCGTCGCCGCCGATGGTTCGAGGCTGATCCAGACGCGGGCATTGCAGCCCTCGTGCAGATGATAATCCACCAGCCGCGCATGGCGGCGAACGGAGATGCGGCGGCGGGCGGTCGCAAGATACGCTTCGGTGGCAACGGCGTCCTGATAGTAGCTCAGATAGTCGCCGACATAGGCGAGGATCTCGACCAGGGCCAGCCACAGGTCAGGCGCATGGCGCTCCGTCCAGTCCGGCATGATGAGGGCCAGCCGGTCCAGGATGAGCTGCCGGAAGGAGGCGTAGTCTTTGGCGAGGTAGTTGATCTCCGGTTCGGCCCCCTCTTCGGGCGGGCAGGCGACGTCATCCCGGCAGTCCAGCGCGCTGACGGCTGCGGCATGGAAGGTAAAGTCCAGGCTCGTATAGCGCGGGTCCAAGCCGCGCAGCGGCCTGTCTGTATCTGCTTCCACGAGGCGCAGGGTATAGGTCGAGAAGTCCCCCACCCTGCTGACCGTGACGCGCAGGCCATCGTCGCCGTCCGGGCCATTCGCGGGGATCGGGACCACCTCCAGGGCGCGGATGTCCCGAACGCGATGCCCGCCGTCAATGCGGACGTTCCCCAGCCTGATGCCTTCGGGGACTCGCCCGAACAGCGCCACGGTAAGGACGTGGCGGTCGTCGCCGACCTCCAGGTAGTCCAACCCGTTGGCCCTTTTCTCCCGCGCGGCCTCGCGCCGCCGGTCGTCCTGACAGATAGGTGTGGTGTTCATATCGTTAAATCGTGTTAGGCAGGCTGAATGAACTGGGCGGTCTGACTTTCGCCCGTGCGGCGGAGGATATACATGACGATGATATGCAGCTCGGAGTCTATGCTGGACACGTCCAGCGCTTGCAGCTCGATCAGGTCGCCGAGCCAGCGCTGGAGGGCGGCCTGTAAAGTGAATTGGAGGGTCGCGGCCAGTTCTGGGCTGTTGGGCATATGGACCATCTGCATCAGGCCACTGCCGAGGTCGGGGCGGTTGACGCGCTCGCCGGGGCTGGTGAACAAAAGCTGCTCGATCAGGTCGCGGACGTGATCGGCGTCACCGGCGGTCGCCGTGCGGCCATGGCCATTGATGCGGAACGGGTAGGCAGTGTTCATGGGAGTTCCCTCACATCCCCAGGACGCGCATCTGCGTGACCGGCGGCAGGAGAGGCGTGCCGGACGGGGCGCAGATCGCCTGGCTATCGGTCAGCAGGACCGGGATGCCCATCGCGAGGACGCGCGTCGCGCCGGTTATCCAGACGGCGGCGATGCAGGGGCCATTGGCAATGATCGGCGGCGGCAGC
>JANLUQ010000686.1:0-3525 GCA_031363565.1 Armatimonadota bacterium
CGCCGACGGGCGCTACACTTACGGGAACGCCACGGCGTAATGGTTGCTGCGGCGGCAGCGCGAGTTGTTGGTGGGCCGCCGCCTCTGGGACGTGTTCCCCGGATCGGCGGACGCCCCGTTGGCGGCGATTTACCGCCGCGCCGCCGCCGAGAAGGCCGCCGTCAGCTTTGAGGAGTTCTATGCGTCGCTCAACACCTGGTTTGAGGTGCGCGCCTATCCTTCCCCGGACGGTCTCAGCGTCTACTTCCATGATATCAGCGCCCGCAAGGAGGCCGAGGCCGCCCTGCGCCTGAGCGAAAGACGGTTCCGGAGCATGGCCGATGCCATCCCGCACATCGCCTGGACGATGGACGCGGACGGGTTCCTGGACTACTTCAACCAGCGCTGGTACGATTACTCGGGCCTGGATTTCAAAGAGACGCAGGGGCTGGGCTGGCGGGCTGCGATCCACCCGGACGACCACGTCTCCTCCCGCGCCGTCTGGCAGGCCGCGCGTGAGACGGGATCGGTCAGCGAGGTCGAGTACCGACTGCGGCGGGCCGATGGGGCGTACCGCTGGCACCTGGGCCGCACCGAGCCGGTGCACGATGAGGCGGGGTGTATCATCCAGTGGGTGGGGACGGCCACCGATATCGAGGAGCGACGCCGTGCCGAGGATGAGCGGGAGCGCCTTCTGATCGAGGCCCAAGCCCGCGCCGAGCGCGAGGGTCTGCTGAACCGGATCGGCGCGGTCATCCGCACCTCGACGGACCCGGCTGCAATCCAGCGTTCGGCGGCCGCCGCCCTGGGCGCGGCCCTGAACGCCGACCGCTGCTTCTTCACGGCCTGCGAGGAGGCGCGCGACCTGGGCGTGGTCAGCCAGGAATGGCACCGGGACGGCCTTGCCCCGCTCGTGGGTGCTTACCCGCTCTCGGACTTCCAGCCCGTCGTGGAATCGCTCCAGTCGGGCCGGACCCTGGTCATGCGGGACATCCACTCGATGCCGGGCTTTACCGATGCCGCACCTGCGCTGGAGAACCTGGGCCTGTGCGCCGCCATCCGGGTGCCGCTGCTCGATGATGGACGCTTGATCGGCCTGGTAGGGGTGGCGATGGTGGACCAGCCTCGCGATTGGACGCCGGACGAGGTTTCGCTGGTCGAGACGGTCGCCGCCCAGACGCGCATGGCGGTCGAGGCCGCACGCCTGCGCCTGCGCGAGCACAACATCGCCACCCAGCTCCAGGAAGCCTTGAAGCCGGACCTGCCCAGCACGGTGCCCGGCCTCGCCGTGCGGAAATACCAAGAGGCTGCGCTCGCCGAGGCCGAAGTCGGCGGCGACTTCTACGACGTCTTCCCGGTGGAAAAGGGCCGCACGGCCCTTGTCGTCGGTGACCTGTCCGGCAAGGGGCTGGCCGCCGCCGCCCAGGTCGCCACCGTCCGCAACATGCTCCGCGCAACCCTCTACCTCAGCGCCTCGCTGACCGAGGCGATCACCAGTCTGAACGACATGCTGGCCGAGAATGACCTGCTGACCGGCTTCGCCACCCTCTTCGTCGGCATCTATGACAGCAGCACAGGGATACTTACTTACGTCAACTGCGGCCAGGAGCCGGGCCTGGTGCGCCGGGCTGGAACCAGGCCGGGGGACGCGGGCCGGGTCGAGGAGCTGCTGCCGACCGGCCCCGTGCTGGGCACCTTCTCCGGTGCGGTGTTCACCGAGCGGTCCGTCTCGCTGGCCCCCCGCGACGCCCTTGCCCTTTTCAGCGACGGTCTGACCGAGGCCGGCCCCGACCACACCGACATGCTGGGTATCGAAGGCGTCGCCGCCCTGCTGGCCGCCCCGCGCCCTTATGGAGCCGCCATCAGCGCCGAGCAGCGGGCCGACGACTTCCTCCTCCGCCTGATCGCGGGCGTGGACCAGTTCGCGCAGTCCGGCGTCCGCGACGACGTCTGCCTGCTCGTCGCCGTCGTGCAAGGGTGAGGCGGCGGAGTGATTTCTGACCAAAAAACGCAGAATGAGGGCAAGTCCTACCTCTGCGGGACGATGTGATGTGGTGGTGTGACGTGGTAATGTGCAGCGGCTGATCAGCAGGGGCTGATTAGTAGGGGCTGATTAGTAGGGGCTGAATGCATCCCTGGCGGCGCGTCCCCGGCAGCCTCGCCTTGCTGAGCGGCGGCGCGTCCTCAGGCGATATGGCTGTATGAGAACACCGACGACGATCAAGACTGCCCGCATGACCCTCATTCCCACCACCGCGGCCCTCGCCCGTGCGGAGATCGCGGACCGTCCCGCCTTCGCCGCCCGACTCGGCGCCTCTGTCCCCGAAGCCTGGCCGCCCGAAACGCTGAGGGACGCGCTGGCTTTCTTCCTCCAGCAGATCGAGGCTGCCCCGGAACAGGCCGCCTGGATCACCTGGTACAGCGCAGCGGATGGGGAAGACGGCCAGCCGCCTACGCTGGTCGCGAGCGCCGGATTCTTTGGGCCGCCGCAGGATGGGACCGTCGAGATCGGCTACTCCGTGCTGCCGGAGTTCCAGCAGCGTGGGTATGGGGCGGAAGCGGTCGGGGCGCGCATTGGATGGGCTTTGGCCCAGGCGGGGGTCAGGCGCATCATCGCGAACGTGGCCGCCGGCAACACGCCCTCGATCCGCCTGCTGTGCCGGCTCGGCTTCTCGGAGCGTGGGGCATCCGAAGAGCCGGGACATCTCCGCTTTGAGAGAAGTGCTGCGCTGGTGGATGGGAACGCGGAGGAGACGGCCTGATGGAAAAAGTCTGGTTCACAGCCGACCACCATTTTGGACATGCCAACATTATCCGCTACGACGGGCGGCCCTATGACACGGCGGAGGAGATGGATGCCGACCTGATCTCGCGCTGGAACGAGACGGTCGCGCCCGGCGACATTGTTTACCACCTCGGCGACATCTTCCTCTACAGCCACGTGGAACAAGCCCGCGCCGTCCGCGCCCAGCTCAACGGCACGATCCGGCTGATCCGCGGCAACCATGAGGAGACGGCGGATGGGATGAAGGACGCCTTCGACTGGATCAGGGATTACTATGAACTGAAGATGCCCGATCCCGAGGCGCACGACGGCAAGCATCTTCTCGTGCTCTGCCACTATGCGTTCCGAGTGTGGAACCGGTCGCACCATGGCTCGTTCCACCTCTATGGGCACTCGCACGGCTCGCTGCCTGATGACCCGCAGGCGCGGTCTTTCGACGTGGGGTGTATGCTCCACGACTATCGCCCGATCTCCTATGACCGGGTCAGAGAGATCATGGCGACAAAGGCATGGGAGCCGATGGACCATCAGCGGAAGTAGAAGATGCAGGAGTAGAAGAGTAGGGAGGCTTCGGCGGCTGCGGTCAGAAGAGACCAAATAACTGATGTTACGCAGTCCCGCCGTCGGGTGCAGTTGCTCCGTGAACGGCAGGTCTGGGGGGCCTGCGGCCAACCGGTCTGCGACCGGAAGATTAAAACGGGGACTCCCTCCCGCCCGCAGAGCGGTCGGCGGGTCGTTCACGGCGGGTCGTTTACGGCCCG
>JANLUQ010000708.1:0-1603 GCA_031363565.1 Armatimonadota bacterium
CTGGCTGCTCCTGCGCCGATATGCGCGGGAGAACTCACAGGAAGCGTTCGCCGCCCTGACGGCGCGCTACCTGAACCTGGTCTACTCGGTCTGTCTGTCTGCGCGAGGTCCACGACCCAGACGTGGCGCAGGACGTGACGCAGGCCGTTTTCCTCCTGCTGGCCCGAACTGCCCCCGCCTTCCGATCCAAGACCGCCCTGCCGGGCTGGCTGTTCCGCACGGCCCGCTTCGCCGCCCAGAATGCCCGCACGCGGGAGCAGCGGCGGCGGCACTACGAGGAGAAGGCGGCCCAGGCGATGCAGCAGCAAACTGAAGCGGTAGGGGACACGGCTTGGACGGAGATAGAGTCTGTCCTGAACAGCGCCCTTGCGGCGCTCCGGGAGGGCGAGCGCGAATGCGTCCTCTTGCGCTTTTTCCAGGGCCTCTCCTTCGCTGAAGCGGGCGCGGCCCTGGGCCTCTCGGAAGAAGCGGCCCGCAAGCGCGTGACGCGGGCCTTAGACAAGATGCGGAAGTTCTTTGAGAAAGGCGGCATCATCGTTCCAGGCGTGGCCCTCGCTGCCCTGCTTTCCGCCCATGCCGCCAAAGCCGCTCCCGCGACCTGCTCGGCGGCTGTCGCCCATATAACTGCGGGCGCTGTGGCAGGACACCTCCCCATGGGCCTGACCGGCTCACACATTTATCAACTCTCGGAAGGAGCATTGAAAGCTATGAAGATGGCCCAAATCAAGGTCGCCGTCGGCATCGCCGCCACCCTTGTGGTCGGCTTCAGCACCTACGCAGTCGCCGTCGGCATCCGCCCGGCCACGTCGGCTACTCATAAGGTCGCTACCCTAAAGCTGGGCCACGTGCTCCAACAGACTACCGGCGAGGCACTGACACCCACCCAGATCATCGCACACAGTCGTCAGGCTTACGGCGCGTTACAATCCTATCAGGGTACTACCTCCGTGTCCGGACAGTCAGTGACCGCCGAAGGAAAGACCGCCACACACCACACGTCGGCAAAAATCCTGTTCGCCCGGCCCGGCAAAATTCGGGCGGAAGGGAAGGATTCAGGCGGCAATCCATTCGCCTATGTCTCTGACGGTGTGACAATGGCCGAGCAGATCGCCAGCAAGGGGGTTTGGAAAAAGGTGGAGAACGCTGAGATGGCGATCGCGGGCGCGACCGGAATTGCACAGAATGCGGCCACGACAGTCCCCGCTCTGCTGCTCGGCACGAATTGGGGAGACCCGTTCGTGCCCGAGTACGGTTTGGAGGTGAGGGAAGACGACGTAGATGGGCATCCCTGCTATGTGGTGACCAATTCCCTGGGGACGGCTACGGACTCCTTAATGGGATACTTCTGGATTGACGAGAAGACCTTCCTCCTGCGCCGCTATGTCCAGGACTCCGACAGCCAGGCGCAGACGCTTGAGATCGCCGGTCAGTCACGCGTTGTACCCGCCATGAAGTTACACAACGACGAGCGTTTCACCAAATTTGCCGATGACTACGTTTTGGGGTTTAAGATCACGATGAATGACACCTCGACTATGCGCATAGGCAACTGTCTGGCAAACTTGCAAATAGGATTGAAGTAGGCGGCGAAAGGCAAGCGGAT
>JANLUQ010000097.1:0-28886 GCA_031363565.1 Armatimonadota bacterium
TGCCTCCGGACTACCAGGGCCAGCCCGTCTATACCGACCACCGGGGCGCTTACGCACGCCTCTTGCCGCAGGAGCAACACCACCCATGCGACAAGGGGAGCGGCTTGACCAGCGTTGTCGAGAGCCTTAACACCAAGTGACGCCAACGCCAGTCGGGGCTGGTGCGCCGCTCTTGTGGAGTCCACCCGAAGATGGCGATCGACCTGTCAGAGCGCTTCCTGCTGCTGGTGGACGAGCACAATCGCCTGAGCGCCCGGCGGTGGCAGCACCGTCAGAAGGAGGCCGCGACAGCAACGCAGACAAGCCCATAGCCCCAAAAAGAAGGAACCTGTGGCAGCAATACCATTTTGCAGGTTCCTTCTTTTTTGTTCATCTCCACACGCACCACCAGCGCCTGCTTCAGCTCTTCCCGCTCCCCGTCCGTTGCCGTCTCCCAAAGCATCTTAAACCGTCCCCACTCCCGGCAGACCTGTTCCGCGTCGGGCCACTTACGCCATAAGACACTCGACTCCCTGTTCCAATCCATCTTCACAGGCAGGGGCGTCGTCGTCTCCTCCCAGCGCGACGGCCACTGCCGGCCTCCGCGACTCCTTGCCGCCCTCCCCTAAGCTTGACACGGCAATTCATGCAGGGCGACGGGCGGCGAGGTACGTCCGCCAGCCGCCGCCCTGCGTGATCTCAGCCGCTGACTCGACCGCGTATGGCTCGCAGACAAAGCCTTTCACCGTGGAGCCATCCGCCAGTTCGACGCTGCCGATGCCGAGCGGGGCGGGGATGGCGGCGACGAAGCTGCCGAAGCTGCTCGTCGGAACGGCCCAGACCTCTAGCTCGATGCCGGGGCCGTCGAAGCCGGGGACGCGCACCAGACCGGGCTTGGGCGGCGTCGTGTCGGCGAGGGCATACAGGCGGTAGCCGGGCGCGGTCCGCGTGGTCGCCACCAGCCGCGCCCCGCGTTCCGTCAACTGGCGATTTAACGGCTGTCCAGTGAGGTGCGCGCCGACGACGGCCAGCAGGGTGCAGCCCGGCGGCGCGGCGGGCAGAGTCAGGGGCGTGGTAAGCGCGAGCGGCGTCGTCAGGCCGCCGAGTGTCCCGCCCGAGTGCCGATGCAGCCGGTCAGTGACGGACAGCAGCGCGAGGTCGGCTTGGGCGGGACCGATGAGTGAGACGCCGAACGGCAGGCCATTCGGACGAAACCCAGCGGGCAGGGCGACGGCGGCCAGGTCAAGCAGGTTGACGAAATTGGTGTAGTGGCCAAGGTTCGTATTCAGACGTATCGGTTCGGCCTCGACTTCGGCCAGCGTGTAGGTCGTCGCGGTCGTGGGCAGCAGCAGGAAGTCCGCTTTCTCCCAGACTACGGCTGTCTGCCGCCGCAGTTCTTCCAGACGGTACTGGGCGAGGAAGCCGTCGGCGGCATTGAACTTTGCGCCGCCCGCAATGATGCCACGCACGACCGGGTGAACGTCCTCGGCGTGTGCGGCGAGGAAGTCTCCCAGCGCGGCTTGGCGCTCGGCCACCCACGGGCCGGAGTAGAGCAGGGCGGCAGCCTCCTGGAACGGGCGGAAGTCGAAGGGGACGGCAACGCCACCCAGCGATTCGAGGGCACGCACGGACGCCTCATACAAATTTCTCGCTTCATCGTCCCCGAAGAACTCCCACTGGTCCGGCTGGGGCACGCCGAACCGAAACGGGCCGCCGAGCCAAGGGGCCGGGGCATCCTCGCCCGCTGAGGGTCGGGAGTAAGGGTCGGAGGCGTCGAAGCCGCGCGCGGCCTCGAAGACCTGCCGGGCATCGGCGGCCGTGAGCGCGAAGACCGAGACGCAGTCGAGCGAGCGGCAGGCCGGGACGATACCTTTGGCGCTGAGGCTGCCGCGCGTCGGCTTCAGGCCGAGCAGGTTATTGAAGGCGGCGGGGACGCGCCCCGAGCCGGCAGTGTCTGTACCGAGCGAGAAGCTGACCAGCCCGCTCGCGACCGCGACCGCCGACCCGGAGCTAGACCCACCCGAAACGTAGCGGTCGTCGAAGACGCTGGAACAGGCCCCATAAGGGGACCGCACCCCGACAAGCCCAGTGGCGAACTGGTCCATGTTCGTCTTGCCGACGAGGATGGCCCCGGCCTCCTCCAAGCGCTTTACGACGGTCGCGGTATCTTTTGCGGTATAGGCAAATGCGGGGCAGGCCGCCGTCGTCACCAAGCCAGCCACATCCATGTTGTCCTTGACGGCGAAGGGGACGCCGTAGAGGGGCATGGCCGCGCGGTCGCCGCGCATGACCTCAGCGGCTCGCGCCATCACTATTTCGCGCGGCACGAGCGAGATCCAGACCGGGTTCAGCTTCGCCCCTTCGATGCGCGTGTAGACGCGGTCCAGCACCGAAACAGGCGTCTCGCTGCCGTCATAGGCCGCGCGCAGGGCGGTCAGGTCCAGTCTGATTGGGTCCAACTCAGTCTCCAGTCCGCAGGATCACGAGGCTCTGGCCGTGCATCACCAGCGCGTCCGGCCGCGTCAACACTTCCTCAATAATTCCTTGGCTGGGAGCTGTCACCGCCCACTCGACTTTCATGGCCGACAGCACCAGCAGAGTCTCGCCCGCGCTGACTCGCTGCCCCGGCTCCACGAGTACCTTCCACACGCTCGAAGTCATGGGGGACGGGACCACCTCGCAGCCCTCGGGGACCTCGGACCCGAGCAGAGGGCCGGAGTCGCCCGCGTCGGCCTCACTCCCCACCGTCTGCCCGGCGGCGGCCCAGCGGGCGCGCTCGGCGTCGAATGCCTCCCGCTGTCTTGCCTGACTAACCTGCACAGCGCCCTTGATCGAGTCCAGGAACGCCAGGTACTCGCGGTAGCGGAACTCGGCCGGCTCGATTTTCAGGGACATCTCGCCATGCGGGAAGGCGTCACGCATGTCCAGAAGCTCGGCGGCGCTCACCGGATAGAAGCGGATCTGATCGAAGGGGCGCAGCAGCCAGGGAGTCCCCGGCTCGAATTCGCGTGTGCTTTTGAAGGTGTTCCAGACCTGGGTCGTCCTCCCGAAGAGCTGGTAGCCGCCCGGCCCCTCCATACCGTAGATGCACATATAGGCGCCGCCGATGCCGACAGCGTTCTGCGGCGTCCAGGTGCGGGCGGGGTTGTACTTGGTCGTGACCAAGCGGTGCCGGGGGTCGGTGGGCGTCGCCACGGGTGCGCCGAGATAGACATCGCCCAGGCCCAACACAAGATAACTGGCATCGAAGATGATCTTTTGGACATCGCCCACGGAGCCGAGGCCGTTGATGCGGCGGATGAACTCGATATTATCGGGACACCAGGGCGCATCGGGGCGGACCGTCTGCATGTACTTTTCCGCTGCCAGACGCGTCTGCGGGTCATCCCAGGAGAGCGGGAGGTGCAGAGTGCGCGATGGGACCGTGATGTCCAGGTCATCGGGGATCGCCTGCTCCGCCGCTCTCAGTGCTTCCAGAACAGCCTCGCGCGGGAGTCGATCCGCATCGTAATGCACCTGCAAGCTGCGGACGCCCGGCGTGATGTCAATGACGCCGGGCAAACGCATCGCCCGAAGCTGAGACTCCAGCGCGTGGACCCGGAGCCGCAGGGACAGGTCTAAGATGTTCGGCCCGAACTCCACCAGCAGAGAGCGGTCACCGTCAGCACGGGTGACGACCGTGGGCGCGCTGTCCGTGGCTGGGCGGGAGGCGAGAATGGCCGGTTCGGGCGGCCCGGCAGCCGATGGGGGCAAGGACGGCAGCGGGGATTGGAGCGAGGAGATCGCCGCGTCTAGCTGCCGCGCCATCGCGTCCGCCTCGGCATGAGTCACGGCCTGGAAACGCACCGTATCGCCGGGCCGAAGTTGGCCCATTTTCCAAAGTTCCGCGTGGATGATTGTCGCGGGGCAGACGAAGCCGCCCAAGCTCGGGCCATCCGGGCCGAGCAGGATGGGCATGTCGCCGGTGAAGTCCACCGTCCCCACGGCATAGGCGTTGTCGTGGATATTGGACGGGTGCAGGCCCGCCTCGCCGCCGTCGAGCCGGGCCCACAACGGCTTCGGACCGACCAGCCGAACGCCGGTCCGGTCCGACTGGTGATGCACCTTCCATTCGGTGCCGAAGATCATGGCGATGTCTTCATCGCGGAAGAAGTCTGGGGAACCATGCGGCCCATACAAAACGCCAATGCGCCAGGCATTGGCGTAGGCGGGAGTCAGGGCTGAAGGGAGTGCCGTTCCCAGCCGATCCATTCCCGCACCCGGCGTTTTGAGGTGAACGACATCGCCGGGGCGCAGCGCGCGCCCATCATGCCCGCCGAAGCCGCCCAGCATGAACGTGCTGAGGCTGCCCAAATACTCGCCGACTTCCAGGCCGCCACCGACCGCCAGATAAGCACGCAGGCCCGGCCCGTTCGCTATCCCAAGGGACAGCACTGCGCCTGCCGTGACGCGGATCGCCAGTCCGAAGGAAACGGGTTCGCCGTCCAGCGTCGTCGCCATCGGTGCGCCGATGAGCGCAATGACCGCATCGCAGCCGAAGCGCAGGGTCGGACCGGAAACCGCGATCTCTAGACCCGCCGCACCGATCTCGTTGCCGACCAGGCGGTTCGCCAGCCGCAGGGCCAGGCCATCCATCGGCCCCGACGGCGGCACGCCGACATTCCAGTACCCGAGCCGCCCCGGCGTATCCTGCACCGTGGTCTGAGTCCCGCCCGCAATGACCTCGATGGCCGTACGCTCGTAAGGGAACCGGGAAAGGAACGAGGTCGTGACTGCGCCGGATGCAATCTCAGGCGAGGCGCAGACCTTGCGGAGATAGTCCAAGTTGGTTTCGATTCCCGCGAGCTGAGTCTGCGCGAGGGCATCTTGCAAAGCGGCCAAAGCCTTCGAACGGTCCGCACCGCGCACGATCAGCTTGGCGACCATCGGGTCGTAGTAGGGCGTGATCTCCGCCCCCGGCTCGACCCACGTCTCGACCCGCGCTGCGTCGGAAAAACAGACATGGGTCAGGCGGCCGATGCTGGGCTGAAAGCCGCGCCCGGCGTCTTCGGCATACAGCCGGGCCTCAAACGAATGGCCCTGGGGCCGAACGGTGAAAGTCGAGAGCGGCGGCAGGTCGCCGGAGGCTTGAAGCACCATCCACGCCACCAGGTCAATTCCAGTGACCTCTTCGGTGACGCCGTGCTCCACCTGAAGGCGCGTGTTGACTTCCAGAAAGAAGAACTCGCCGACCGCGTCATCATAAACGAACTCGACGGTCCCCGCCGAGCGATACTGGACCGATTTGCCGAGACGCACGGCGAGGTCGCAGAGGCGGGCGCGGGTCTCAGGCGAGATGCCGGGTGCGGGCGTCTCCTCGATCACCTTCTGGTTACGGCGCTGGGCTGAGCAGTCCCGCTCGCCCAGCGAAACAACCTCACCCTTGCCGTCGCCGAAGATCTGCACTTCGAGATGCCGCGCCTGCGCGATGAAGCGTTCCAGGAACACGCCGCCGTCGCCGAAGCTGGCGACCCCTTGACGCTGCACGGCATCCCAGGCGTCGTCTAATTCTTCGGGACTGCTGCACAGCCGGATGCCGATGCCACCGCCGCCTGCCGTACTTTCAGCATGAGCGGGTAGCCGATGCTTTGGGCCGCCTCCTGCGCGTCCCTGAGCGAGCGCAGCAGGCCCGTTCCCGGCAGGAGGGGGACACCGAGACGTTCAGCCGTCGCGCGCGCGGCGTGTTTCAGGGCGAACGCCCGCATCTGTGCCCTCGTCGGACCGATGAACTCGACTCGGGCCGCCTCACAAGCATCGGCAAACTCGGGATTCTCGCTCAGGAACCCGTAGCCAGGGTGGATCGCCTCCGCCTCGGTCTGGCGCGCGGCCTGCAAAATCGCCTCAATGGAGAGGTAGCTCTGGGCGGCTGGGGCCGGCCCAATGCGAACCGCCTCGTCCGCCTGCGAGACGTGCAGAGAGTGTCGGTCGGCATCGGAGTAGACAGCGACCGACCCAATGCCCAACGTCCGCAGGGTGCGGATGATCCGGCAGGCGATCGCGCCCCGGTTAGCGATCAGGACCTTACGAAACATCGGCAGATTCCAAAATCACGGCATCCCAGATCAGGACTTGAATGGGAGTCGGGTTGTAGGCATTACACGGGTTGTTGAGCTGTGGGCAGTTACTGATCAGCCCGAGCACGTCGCGCGCGGCGCGCATCTCGACGTACTTTCCGGCTTCCGAGATGCCGTCCTCGAATGTCAGCCCGCCCTCGGGTGTCACCGGGACGTTCATGAAGAAGTTGATATTGTTGGGGATGTCCCGCTTTCCCAGCCCATTGTCGCACTTCAAGAGCGCCGACAAGAAGCTCTGTCGGCAGGCGTGCATGTGGCCCTTATCCAGCGCGTAGCGGACCTGGTTACTCTCGGTCGCGCACGCGCCGCCGAGTGTGTCATGCCGCCCACAGGTGTCGGCGATGATTGTCAGCAGGACGTTCCCCTTGCTGGACATCAGGCGCGACCCGGTCGTCAGGTAGATGTTGCCCTGCGCCCGGATCGTGTTCTGGAAGTCATACCGGTCAGCGTAATCGTGTGCATCGTAGAAGAGAGTGTCCACGGCCTGGTTGCCTTCCAGGTCTACGATGCGGAAGGTCTGGCCCTTGGTGATGGGATGTATCCACGACTCGCCCGCCGGGATGACCTCGCTGTAGACCGCGTTCGAGGGGTCGAGGGTGCTGGGAACGGAAAGGAAGCCGCTCATTGGAAATACCTCTCCGTGAGGATGAAGCCGCGCGCGTTCTCGGAGCGCGAGACGCGGCAGGCATCATCAGGGCCAGGTGGCGGGACACGCCGCAGGGACAGATGCACCGGCTTCGGGGCATAGCGCGGGCTTGGGTCAAGTGGGTGCGGACATGAATTGAGGATAATCAAGACATTCATCTCGGCGCGCAGCTCGACGAAGCTGCCCGGCTGTGAGTGGGCTGGTTGGTAGACCATCGTCCCATCACCGCCCACGGCGACTTTACTGAAAAGGTTGACATTGGGAGACAGATCGCGCGGCCCCAGGCCATACTTTTCGAGTTCGATTAGGAAGCTGTCGCGGGCATTTCTGTAAAAGCCGTTGCGGCACTCCTGGTAGCGCGCCTCTCCGTATTTGGCCTGGACGGCGGCGGCATCGGAGCAGCCACCCAGCGCGTCGTGCCAGCCGAGGCTGTCGGCGGTGAGGGAGCAGAGGATGCGGCCCATGTCCGAATAGAGGACGAAGCCTTGGGCCAGCCTTGCGATGTGCTGGGCCTTAAGGGTGTCCGGGATATTAAGCCGTTCGATGGGGCAGTCGGCATTGTAAAAGATCGCGCCGACGTTCGCCCCACCCTCGAGGTCGCTCAGGCGGAGGGCTGTACCGCGCTTCAGGATGTGCGACCAGGTTGCGCCCGGCTGCATCACATCTTCAAAGAGTGTGTCGTTCAATCGTTCTCCCTCCGGGCGGACGTCAGATAGGCGTCAATAACCTGGCGGAAGCCGGTGCCGCCAAGGATCGGGCCGTGGCCTGGAAAGGCGGTCTGGACCGGGTAGTCTCGCAGGCGGCGCATGGTCTGCCGGTAGGTCGGGATGTCCGAACAAGGCAGGTGGTCAAAAATCTCGCCCTGGTAAACGGTGTCGGCGCAGAACAAAAACCCGGCGGCCTCATCCCAGAGGCAGACGCTCCCCCACGAGTGACCCGGCGTATGCAGCACGAAAAAGCGCCTATCTCCCAAGTCCAGAATGTCGCCCTCGCCGATCAGACCGGTCGCCGGGGCCGGCAGGACGGCCCAGTCGCACGCGG
Source organism: Armatimonadota bacterium (assembly GCA_031363565.1). GTDB lineage: Bacteria > Armatimonadota > Armatimonadia > Armatimonadales > Capsulimonadaceae > JANXMY01. The sequence continues at coordinate 7,780 of JANLUQ010000097.1, forward strand.
TGAAGCCGGCCCAGGGCAGGCGGGAAAAGTCTTCCGTCGCCAGCAGCCGGTCGGCATAGGTGTTTTGCGGCGTCGGCTCCGCCAGGATGGGCGCCTCGGCCGGGTGGATGACGCGGCGTTCAAACTCAAAGGCGCTGCCGATGTGGTCGTAATGGCCGTGGCTGAGGACCAGGAGCGGGTCGGGCGCGACCGGGGCCAGGAATGCGCGAAGCGAGCCAAGCCCCAGGCCGGCGTCCAGCACGAGGTCCGTCTGCGAGCCTTTGATGACGTAGATGTTGCCGCGATAATCGGCGCGATAGCCCGGTTCCCAAACGTGAAAGACTCCATCGGCGACTTCCCGCAGGGTGAACCAGTCTGGCCGATTGGTAAACCGGTGCGGCGTCAGGGCGCTCATTGCGGCAGATAATCCGCGACGAATGTCTTGGACACGTCCGGCGCTGACGGCATCTGCTTCTGATCCACGAAGAACCGGCCGATGTCGCGCGCCGAGGCCAGGGCGGGACCAGGCGCGGCGGCGGTCCCCATCAGGCGGCGATTGTCGGGGACGCCGTAGATCTTGACCTTGGAAAGCATCGTCTTGGCGTCGGCGACGGACGTACCGAGGTGCGCGGCCGCGATCTGAGCGGCCTCGTCGGGGTGCGCCTTGTCATAGGCGGCGCCCTTGGCGTAGGCGGCGAGGAAGGCGCGCAGGTCGGCGCTCCGGCCGGTCATCGTCTGCTGGGACGCCGCGACCACGTCCAGCAGCGTATTGGGGGTGTCATGGCTGCTGTAAATGACGTGCGCCCCGCCCGGCGTGGCTTTGGAGAGCCAGGGTTCCCAGGTGACGGCGGCAGGGATTTTACCGGCGACGATGGCAGCCCCGGCGGTGTCGGCGTCCATGTTGGTGATTGTGATGTCGGACGGCTTCATCCCCGCTGAACTGAGGGCCTTGAGAAGAAGCATTTCGTTGCACTGGCCCAAGGTCGCCGCCACGGTCTTGCCCCGCAGGTCCGCGATCGTGTGGATGTCCTTCTGCACGACTAATCCATCCGCGCCGTCGGACGTGTCAATGACATAGGCGCAGGCAGCGGGCGCGCTGCCGGCCCGCTGGTTGAGCAGAACCACCGTATCCGCCGTGGTCAGGGAGGCGTCCAGCTTGCCGGAGAGCAGCAGCGGGACACTGTCGGCCGGCCCGGAGAACTGTTTGGGCTGCACATCCAGGCCAGCAGCCTTGAAGTAACCCTTGTCCTGCGCGGTCCAAAGCCCGACGAATCCGATCCACTGATTGTAAGCCACCACGAATGGTTTGGAGCCGGCCGGCCCAGCGGCGGAGTCGCCGGCCTTGTGGCCACAACCGGTAAGTGCCAGACAGGCGGCCGCCGCAGACAGTCTCATTGCCGAGATTTTCTTCATAAAGCCTCCAAAAGATGATCCAAGGTCGTGACCCAGCCGACCGCGCCGCCTTCGCTCACGACGACATCCACGGCGGCCTGATGGTCGCGCGGGCTGAATGCCGCGCAGCAGTCTTCCAGCAGCAGCGGGAAAAAACCGAGGTCGGCGGCGTGCCGGTAGGTCGCCAGGACGCAGCACTGCGTCGTCACGCCGCAGAGCAGCAGGTGGGTGACACCGCGCTCCCGCAGGGTTGACTCCAAATCTGTGCCGACGAACGCCGACTGCCCCGGCTTGTCGCACTGGAGGTCGCCCGGCTGGGGCGCCAGTTCGGCGAGGATAGCGCAGCCCGGCTCGCCACGGACCAGTAGGCGGCCCATCCGGCCCGGCGTCCCGACCGGATATCCGGCGTTCTCATAGCGCAGACGCTTGGAGTCCGAGAGATCGGACAGATCGGGCAGGCTCGCCTCACGGGTGTAGACGATGGTGAAGCCATGCCGTCGCGCGCTGTCCAACAGGCAGGCGACCTGCGGGATGATGCCGCGCACGGTCTCCAGCGCCTCCGGGGGAACCTGAAGGAGCTGAGGGCAGCCACCCAGCGGGTCCAGAAAGTCGTACTGCATATCAATCACCAGCAGGGCGGCGTGGGCCGGGTCCAGCGGGAAGACGTGCGGCCGGGCGCGCACCCTCATCGGAGGGGCGGCAGCCGGCAACTGGAAAAGAGTCGTCATGGGCAAACCCTGGAGTCCTGCCAATAAAATTTTCCAACGAAGTTCGGGTGGGGGAAGACGGGGCGACGATGCCGGTGTGATCCGCCGAGGCTCGTCGTAGAGCTGTTTGCAGTATACCGGGGCCAGGCAGGCTTGTCAAGCCTCATTCAAATATCTGAGCCTGTGTGACGAAAAATAACTATACAAGACAATAAATGACGAAAAAAATCACATAAAGCAAATGAGCGTATGGAATATGTCATAAACCCGACGCGTGTCAGCCGTTCAGCGGGGGCTGCACCCCCAGTCATAGGCGTATTTGACCATTTTCACCACCTGAAGGGATTCGATGCGCTGGATGCCGGGGATCTTGCTCAGGCGCTCATGCAGGAATGCCAACAGCTCACCATTGCTGTGGAACCAGACCTCCGTGACCACATCATAACTGCCCAGAGTGACACCGGCGAACCGAATCTCGGGCATCGCCAGCAGGGCCGCCTGGATCTCGTCCAAATGGCTGTGGTCGATCTGGATGCCGAGGATAGCGACGACATGATAGCCCAAGGAAAACGGGGGCGCGACGGCGACGATCCTAATGACCTGATTGTGCAGGAGCCGGTCCACGCGGCGTCGCACCGTCGGTTCACTGCTGCCGACTTGTGCCGCGACTTCGAGGTTGGTCAGGCGGGCGTTTTCCTGCAAGACCGCGATGATCTTGTGGTCCAGTGGGTCCAGCAGGATCGTCGGTTCCCCTACATCGTCGCTAATTGTGACGTTTGTCATGCTTTCCCCCTGCACCAGTGACGCTTTTCGTCATTGTAGCACTGAAGTAACCGATTTGCGTCATGGAACGGCCGATTATTTTGCAGAGGCTTGACAATCTTTCCTAAAGCTTGTATACTCAACACTGCTTCAACGACGAGCAACTTCTGCTTCCCCGGCCCCATCGCTGAGGCCCCCACAGAGCATGGCGCTCTTTTCCATTCCGGCACGGCTTTCCGCCGTGCGACTTAGAAAAGGAGCGTTCTCATGCGTTTTTCCACCTACCTTTTGGCCGGCTCCGCCCTATCTGTCATGGGCCTTACCGGCTGTGGCTCGAAGGATACTGCCACGCCTCCCTCTCCGACCGCCACTTCTACGACTGGTGCACCGGCGGACACGAGTGGGGCAATCACCATCGGCTACTCGGACTGGCCTGGCTGGACGGCCTGGGCCATCGCCGACAAGCAGGGCTTTTTCAAGAAGCACAATGTCAATGTCAAGCTTAAGTGGTTCCCCGTCTACACCGACTCGTTGAACGCCTTCGCGGCCAACTCGGTGGACGCCAACTGTCAGACCTGGAGCGACACCATGGGGCCGCTCGCCCAGGGCCAATCTGCTAAAGCCGTTTTAATCAACGACAACTCGGCGGGGAATGATGCCGTTGTCGCCGGGCCGGGCATCAACTCCATCAAGGACTTGAAGGGGAAGAAAGTCGCAACCGAGCTGGGAACGGTGGAACAGTTCCTGCTCGACAAGGCGCTGGCCGCCAACGGCATGACCGAGAAAGACATCACCTATGTCAACATCAAGGTCCAAGATTGCCCCGGCGCGATGATCGCGAAGCAGGTGGACGCGGTCGCTGTCTGGGAGCCGAATAAAAGCCAGCTCTTGGCGAAGCTGCCCGGCTCGCATGTGGTCTTCGACAGCCGCGCGCTGCCGGGCCAGATTCCCGACCTGCTGGTTTTCCAGAGCAAGGTCATCGCCGCGCGTCCGCAGGATGTCCAGGGCGTCGTGGATGCCTGGTATGACTCGATAGACTGGTGGCGGGCACACCCGGATGACGCCGTCAAGATCATGGCAGAGACCGCCAAGGACCCCGGCACACCCGCCGAGCAGATCGCCTTCTACAAGAGCTTCATCAAGGGCACCCGCATCTTCAGCGGCCCCGAAGCGCAAGCCGCCTTCACGCAAAGCGCCAAGCCGACGTCCCTATTCAGCAGCGGCCCCTCGATCACGCAGTTCCTGCTGGGACAAAAGCAGATTCCCAAGTTGCCGGACTACGCCTCGGCGATTGACCCGACGTTCATCACCGCCGCCGTCAAAAAGGGCGAGGGCAAGAAGCCGCCCTATGACTATGCCTTGAAGGTGGACTAGATGGCGACTATTCAGCAAGTACAAGTGCAAGTGCAAGCACAAACAGAGAAGGCTGCACCGATCGCACGAAGGCGTCGGCCCGGCCTGTTCCAGCTTGGCGAGGACATCCCGCGCGGCGCATACCTCTCGATCGCCGTGGCCTCATTCCTCGTCCCGGTCGCCCTGTGGTGCGTTCTGACCTACTCAGGCCGGGCGAACGCGCTCATCCTGCCGACCCCGACGCACATGTTCCAGGCCGCCGTCGAGATGTATCAAAGCGGGGACCTCCTGCCCGACATCAAGATCAGCGTGACCCGTATCGGGATCGGGTTCCTGCTCTCCGCCGTGCTCGCTATTCCGCTGGGCATCCTGATGGGGGCCTACAAGTGCGCCGAAGCGGCCCATGAGCCGTTCGTCGGCTTCGTGCGCTACATCCCCGTGCCGGCCCTGATTCCCCTCGTGATGGTGGTCGCGGGCATTGATGAACCGGCAAAGATCCTGCTGATCTTCCTCGGCACCTACTTCCAAATGGTGCTGGTGGTGGCCGATGTCACCCGGCAGGTGCCCAAGGACCTGCTTAACGCCGCCCGGACGCTGGGATCAAACCGAATACAGGTTCTCTTCAACGTCCTCCTACCGGCCACTTTGCCGGGCATTCTGGATACCTGCCGGACGATGATCGGCTGGGCCTGGACGTATTTGGTGATCGCCGAAGTCGTCGCGACCTCCTCGGGGCTAGGGTACTCGATCATGAAGGCGCAGCGGTTTTCGCGCGCCGACGAGATCTTCGTCGGCATCTTCATCCTCGGCCTGCTGGGCCTGGCGACCGACATGGTGTTCAAGATCGTCCAGCCGCGCCTGCTGCCCTGGGCAGAAGCGCAGAGGAGCTGATGCTGGACCCGATCCTATGCCTGGAGGGACTGTCTAAACAGTATCCGACGAAGAACGGCCCTCTCACCGTCCTGGAGCCGACCTCGCTGACCGTCGGCGTCAGCGAGCTGGTCAGTATCGTGGGCCCATCCGGCTGCGGCAAGTCAACCTTGCTGCACATCGTGGGGGGCCTGACGACGCCGACCGATGGCCGGGTGCTGCTTGACGGGAAGGAGGTGCTGGGGCCGGGGGCCGAGCGCGGCATGGTGTTCCAGGCTTACACGCTGTTCCCCTGGCTGACCGTGCGTGGGAACGTCCAATTCGGGCCGAAACAGCGCGGCGTGAAGCGGGCTGAGCGCGAGCGACTGGCCGACCACTTCCTGGACGCCGTGGGCCTGCACGGGTTCCGCGACCACTTCCCCAAGCAGCTTTCCGGCGGGATGCGCCAGCGCGTCGCCATCGCCCGCGCCCTCGCAAACTCGCCGCGCATCCTGCTGATGGATGAGCCATTTGGGGCGCTGGACGCCCAGACGCGGACGGTCATGCAGGAGCTTCTTCTGGACATCCGCCGGGCGGAGCGCACGACGACTCTCTTTATCACCCACGACATTGACGAGGCAGTTTTCCTCAGTGACCGCATCTTCGTGATGACGGCGCGACCGGGCCGGCTGAAGGCCGAGATCGCCGTGCCATTCGGGCCGGACCGTGACGCCGCCCTGCGGACGACGCCGGAGTTCTTTCAGCTTCGCGCCCAGGTCTACGACCTGCTCCATTCCGAGGGCCAGGCCGTTGTAGATGCCGAGATCGCGGCAGGCAGCGCGTAGGGGCGCGTAGGGACGGAGTAGGGGCGGGGAAGAACAAAAAAGACCCTTCCCTACGGATCAGCGGCAGAGGGGCGCAATCATCTCAGTCCACGCTCCGAAGACGGCCTGCGCCGCGCGCCCTAGCCCTGGTAACTCTTGCCGCGCCTGTGACAAGATTGTATCCGCCGTGGCTCTGCCCCCCGGCACCTCGTTCTCCCACACATCCAACCACTTTTCAAGCAGGACCTCGGTAATCTCCAGGTGACATTGCAGCCCGTAGGCATTGGCACCGGCGCGGAACGCCTGGCAGGGCGTCAGCTCTGAGGAGGCCAGCAGGGCCGCACCAGGCGGCAGATCGAAGGCGTCCTCGTGCCAGTGGAATGCCGAGCAGGGGGAGGCGAGTTCTGCCCAGAGGCGGTCCTGACGAGCCGCCTCGGTCAACCAAAGTGGATACCAGCCGATCTCGGCCTGAGGGGCTTTGCCGACGGTGGCCCCGAGCGCGTGGGCAAGGAGCTGGCCCCCGAGGCAGATGCCGAGGATGGGGGCGTCACGGGCCAGAGAGTCGTCAATCAAAGCCAGCTCGTCCATCAGGAACGGATAGCGGTCCCGCTCGGCAACGCCCATCGGGCCACCCAGGATGACCAGACCCGCCGCCGACCCGAGCCGCCTGGGGATCGGCTCCCCAGCATAGCCGTGGATGGTACGCGCCTCGACGCTGCGCGCGCGGAGCACTTCGCCCAGGCTGCCTGAATTCTCCTCCACGTGATGCTGTAAGACATAGACAAACGCCATTAGCCGCCCCCTTTCGCGTTCCCTAGAGACCCAAGTAGCGCCCAATTTCCCAAGCGGTGACGCTCTTTGCGGTCATCTCGGCGTAGTCGTCCCACTCCTCCCGCTTGACCTCCAGATAGTGCTGTGCGTACTCCGTGCCCAGGGCACTGCACAGGAGATCGTCTTGTTCCAAGGCATCCAGGGCCTCGCCCAAGTTGGACGGCAGTAGTTCGATCCCGCGCGCCCGCGCCTCGCGGGGCGACAGCAGGAACAGGTTGTCGTTCTGCGCCTCGCCCGGCCTCAGGCCACGCTCCACCCCGTCGAGGCCTGCTGCCAGCAGGCCCACGGCGGCGAGGTAGGGGTTGGCCGCCCCGTCCGCCGTGCGGTACTCGATGCGGCCCGGCGCGGGCACGCGCACCATCAGGGTCCGGTTGTTGCCACCGTGCGCGATGAAGACCGGCGCCCAGGTCGCACCGGACCGGGGCGAGCGCGCACCAAACCGCTTGTAGGAGTTGACGGAGGGGGCGGTCAGGGCGCACAGCCCCTTAGCGTGGGCAAGTATGCCAGCGAGGAACGAGAGGGCCAGCGAAGAAAGGCCACGCGGGTCGCTTTTGTCCAGAAACAGGTTGTCCTTGCCCTCGATATCCCAGAGTGAGAGGTGGTGGTGAGAGCCGCTGCCGGTCAGGTCGGCGAACGGCTTGGGCATGAATGTGGCGCACAATCCGCGCTCCTCGGCCAGCGCCTTGACCATGAATTTGAAGAACGAAACCTGGTCGGCGGTCTTGAGGGCGTCCCCGAAGCGCCAGTTAATCTCGAACTGACCGTTGGCATCCTCATGGTCGTTCTGATAGACCCCGTACCCAAGTTCATTGAGGTGGGTGATGAGCGTCATCAGGAAGTCGGCGTTCCGCAACAGGGAAAGCTGCCCGTAGCAGGGCTTGGCGAGCGTGTCGGCGGCATCAGCCACGCCCAGGGTGCGATCCGGCTTCTTTTCAACCAGGAAGAACTCGGGTTCAACGCCCGTCTTGAGGCTGAAACCCTTGGCACGGGCGTCGGCCAGAGCGCGCGACAGGAGGACGCGCGGGCAAAAATGCCAGTCGTCGCCAGCGCCGCTCTGAAGGTTGCCGGCGATCCAGGCGACGCCGGGCTTCCAGGGGAGTGGGAAGACGGTCGAGTCGGTCTGCGGGACGCAGGACAGGTCTGGGTCGTGCGGCCCCTGCCCCAGCCCGTCCACGGCAAAGCCCGCGAAGCCCGCCGCACCGTCCATCACATCCGCCAGGCACTCGGCGGGGACGAGTTTGGCGCGCGGGGCACCGTGCATGTCCACAAACGACATCAGGAAGAACTTGATCTCCTTCTCGGCGAACATCTTCTGCGTCTCGGCAAGGTTGAACATGGAATAGGTCTCCTCGGAAGAGTGCCGGGCACTAAAGTACCCGTCTTGGAGGCGCTCCGCGCCGACCGTCCAGGGGACGGAGGAAAGAGACGTAGGAAAAGATAGGGCTTGTCGTTCCCCGTCCCTTGGACGGTCAGCGGCGGAGCCGCTTCAGAGATCGGCACTTCAGTGCCCGGCCATCAGCGCAGGAATTTGGCGCGCTGATACGGGTGGGACGAGCGAATAGGGCGGCCTTCGGCGAAGCGCGACAGGGCAAACAGGGAGATGTCGAACGGGTCCGGCTGACCCAGGGCGCGGGCAGCCATCGCCTCACCCACGATGGGGGCCAGCTTGAAGCCGTGGCCGGAGAAGCCGACGGCGGCGTGGAGGCCCTCCTCAAACGTATCCATAATGGGCTGCCAGTCCGGCGTCGTCTCGTACAGCCCGGAGAAGGCGCGCTGAACGCCGCCCTTGTCCCCGTCCTCCATGCCTTCAAAGCGCAGGGCGGCCTTGCGGCGGGCGTCATTGATGGCGTGCGCCCCGACCCCCTCATCATAGCCGTCCGGCTGTGCGAGGGCTTCCGTCAGGTCGGCGCTGTCGGATGACCCGACCCACATCCCGCCCGCGCCGTCTGCACGGAAATAGGCCAGGCTGATGAGGTCGGAGACGACTGGGAAGACGCCCGCGAACGACGCGGGCCGCTCCAGAACGACGATCTGTGCCCGGACCGGCGTGACCGGCAGGTCCAGCCCGAACAGTGCGCCGAGGGGCTGGGACCAGTTGCCGGTGCAAAGGATGACCTGTCCTGCCGCGATGACCGTCCCGTCGGCCAGCGTCACGCGCCAGCCCGTTCCCACGCGCTCGGCAGTCGTGACAGGGCAGTCGAAGCGCAGGTCCGCGCCCATACGGGCGGCCTGAGTCGCGTAGGCGGCGACGGTCAAGGGCGGGCTTGCATAGCCACCGTCCGGCTCCCAGGCGACCAGTGCAGCGCCTTCGGTTTTGACGGCGGGGACGATGGACTTTAGCTCATCCGGCGAGATCAGCGACACGTTGACACCGAGTGACCGGTGCATGGCGACCGCCCCGCGCAGGTTGGCCTCGTCATCGGCGTCCACCAAGACGGAATAGCCCGACTGGATAAAGCCGCAGGGCAGGCCGACTTCATCCTCGAAGCGGGCATAGCGCTGGTTCGCTTCCAGGGCCAGCGTCACCAAGGCAGGCACACCGTAGTGGGCGCGGATGATCGCGCCCGACCGAGCCGTAGTCTCCAGCCCCGGCTGTGCCCATCGCTCCACCAAGGTGGTCTTGACCCCCGACTGGGCCAGATGGTAGGCGGTGGAGCAGCCCATCAGGCCGCCGCCGATGACCAGAACGTCAGTGGTTTCAGACATGGTCAATGGCCCTCCGTGCCCCATAGGTCCAGCGGGATCGGGCGGCGCGTCCCAGCGAGCGGCAGGCCCGTAATCAGGGCCGACTCCAGAGTCAAAGCGCGCAGGTCGTCCCGGTCCAGGTTGCCGACGCGCGACTTGCCGCAGGCGCGGGCCATGATCTGGATCTCCAAGGTCATGGCGTGCAGGAAGTTCTCGACCCGCTCGGCGGCCTCCTCGACGGGCAGCCTCTTGACAAGCTCCGGGTCCTGAGTGGCGATCCCGACCGGGCAGCGGCCCGTATGGCAGTGGTGGCAGGCACCGGGCTTCGTGCCCATCGCCTCATAATCCTCGGTCCAGAGTGGCGCGTTACAGTTGAGCGCGATGATCGCCGCCGTGCCAATGGCGACGGCGTCCGCGCCCAGGGCCAGCGCCTTGGCGGCGTCCACGCCGGTCTTGATACCGCCACAGACGATGAGCTGCACCTCGCCCAGCAGCTTCAGATCTTCCAGGGCGCGGACGGCCTCGCAGATCGCGCCCAATGTCGGAATGCCGGTGTGATCCAGCAGCACGTCCGGGGAGGCGGCCGTGCCGCCCTCCATGCCGTCCACGACCTCGCAGTCCGCGCCCGCCTTGGCGGCCAGCTTCACGTCCTCGTAGACGCGGGCCGCGCCCAGCTTGACATAGATGGGCTTCTCCCAATTCGTCGCCTCGCGCAGTTCTTCTATTTTGATGGCGAGGTCTTCCGGCCCCATCCAGTCCGGGTGGCGGCAGGGCGAGCGCTGGTCCACGCCGTCCGGCAGGTCGCGCATCCGTGCGATCTCCGGGCTGACCTTCTGGCCGAGCAGCAGCCCGCCGGTGCCGGGCTTCGCGCCCTGACCGACGACGATCTCAATGGCATCCGCCCGCTGCACGTCGCGCGGGTTGAAGCCATAGCGGGACGGCAGACACTGGTAGACCAAAGTCTTGGAATACTCCCGGTCGGAGGGGTGCATCCCACCGTCGCCGGTGCAGGTGGAGGTCCCGGCCCGCGTCGCGCCCAGACCAAGGGCCTCCTTTGCGTTCCGAGAGAGTGCGCCATAGGACATGCCGGCGATAGTGATGGGCGTTTGGAGCCTCAGAGGCTTCTTGGCGAAGCGCGTCCCCAGCGTGACGCTGGTGTCGCAGGTCTCACGATAACCTTCCAGGGGCACGCGGGTCAGGCCGGCGGGCAGGAAGGTGAGGTCTTCCAAAGTCGGCAACTGGCGGATGGTGGAGAAGGCGCGGATGCGGTAGCGGCCAAGCCGGGCCTTCTCCTGAATGTCGGCGATGCTAGCCTGATCCCAGATGCGGGACGGCGTGGCCTCGTCAGCGGGCATAAGAAGTTCTCCTTTGACAAAGGTGCCACGGGTTGAAACCCGAGGCTAAGAAGTGCCCACCGTCCAAGGGACGGAAGAACAGACAGGGAATGAAAGATAGGGGCGCACATGCCTTTCTGTATCTTGTGTCCCCTGGACACTGGGAACTTGGCAGCCTCGGGTTTCAACCCGTTGCAATTGCCGAACGTCAATACAGAGATCAAAAAAAGCGCGCGTAGCGGTCCACTTCCCATTGGGAGATGGACTGGTGATACTCGTTCCACTCCTCGCGCTTGTACCGGACGAACTCGTCGCGCAGGGCCACCCCAAGCGTTTCCGCGATGAATGGATCGGCGGCGAAGAAGTCCACGGCCTCATCGAGCGTGCGCGGGAGCAGCGAAATCCCCTTGTCGACTAGTTCGGCGTCCGTATACTCGTACATATTCTCGTGGTGCGGCGGGCCGGGGTCATTGCCCTCCACGATGCCTTCCAGCCCGGCGGCCAGGGCCAGAGTGGCGGCGAGATAGGGGTTGCAGGACGAGTCTGCCGCCCGGCACTCGACGCGGCCCCCGCTCATGGGGACGCGTAGGTTGTTCGAGCGATTATTGCCGCCGTAGCAGTTGAAGACGGGCGCCCAGGAGTAATAAGACATGCCCCCCTTGCGGATCAAACGCTTGTAGGAGTTGACGGTCGGGCTGAACGCGGCGGCGTTGCCCAGGCCGTGCTTCACCAAGCCGCTGATGAAGTCGTAGCCCAGCCCGGATAGTTTGCAGCCGTGTGCGTCGTCCTCGGGAGACGACGGCACGAAAAGGTTCCTCCCCGTGCCTACGTCGGCGAGGCTCATATTGAAGTGCGCACCGTTGCCGGTCAGGTCGGCGAATGGCTTGGGCATGAACACGGCGATCAGCCCCAGTTCGGCGGCGACTTTCTTCGCCATGAACCGGAAGAAGGTGTAGCGGTCACAGGTCGTCAGGGCATCGGCGTACCCGAAGTCGAACTCGAATTGAGAGTGGCCATCCTCGTGGTCGAACGAGTAGACGTCCCAGCCCAACTCGTTGATCAAGGTCGTCATCCGGTCCAGGAATGGGTATGCCTCCATAAATCGCTGCACGTCGTAAGCAGCCTTGGCCAGGTTGTCATTGTCATTGGGGATGACCAACTTCCCATGCTCGTCCAGCTTCAACAGATAAACCTCGGCCTCAATCCCCAGGTTGAAGGTATAGCCAATGCTCCTGGCCTGTTCTAAGACCCGCTGCAGGGCGACGCGGGTGCTGAGGGCATACGGCTCGCCATGAAAATAGTTGTCGGAAGGGAACCAGGTGATCTCTTTTTGCCAGGGAATTTGAAAACCTCTGTCCAGGTCGGGGATGCTGCTAATCTCGTCGTCGTTGGGCCGCTGCCCCAGGCCGTCGAGCGCATAACCGGTGAACAGCTCGGAGCCGCGCGCCATGTCGGCGAAATGGGCAAGCGGCACACACTTGGCCTTGGGGACGCCGTGAATGTCCACATAGGCGCCGAGGACGTAGCGCACCCCCTGAGACTTCAACTCGCGCGCCTTGGCCTCGATCTGCTCATCTGTATACTTCATCACTTTCGTCATTCGGTTGCTCCTTGATGGTCTGGGAAGGGCGGTTCTTCGGTGAGCGCGGCACGCACCTGCGCGGCCAAGTCTTCAATGGCCCAAGCCATCAGCGTTTCACCCTGGGCGGCGGTCGCCAATGTCGGCTGACCGGTCGCGCCGGTGGCGCTGGTGCGCGGGACCGGGTACGAGAAGAACAGGCCGCCGGTGCGGTCGGGGTCGTCGGTGATCTTTTCCGGACGGACGCCTTGCGGGTGGTGGGCAAGCATCAGGCTGGTCTCGGCGGCGTTGGCATGCCAGTCCTGGGCGTCCGATGTGTACGCGGCGGCGACGCGCGGCGAGATCTCCCACAGGCCGCGCAGCGCGACCCGCATCTCCGGATGCCTGTAACGCAGCGTCTCTAAGGCGACGCGCAGTGGCGCGAAGTTTGTCATATGGCCGTTCAGGATCAGCAGCCGGGCAAACCCGGAGGCCGCCAGCAGCCACTCGCCGATCTCGACCACGGTACTCGTCACGGTCGCGGGCGACAGGGACAGCGTGCCGGGCCACTTCGAGGTGTGTCCCCAGGCCGCGCCGTAAGGCAGGGCGGGCAGGACGGGGACGCCGGTCAAGCCCGAGACGGCCCGTGCGACGGCGTCCGCGCTCACCGTATCCACATTCAAGGAGAGATGCGGCCCGTGCTGCTCCGTGCTGCCGACCGGGAGGATCGCCATGTCCATGCCCGTCCGACGCAGCGCGCCAACTTCCTCCCAGGTCAGCCACTCCCATAGCACGGGTGTCATTGGACGCGCACCGTATCCCACTGCCGGACCGTGCCGCCCTGCGCGACTGCGGCATCGACGCCGATATTCGCGCCATTTTGCTGGACGGCGGCCCGCAGGATGCCGGGGTCGCGGGGCAGGTCGGCCTGCGACAGCGTGGTCCGCACTGGAGGGACTGAAAGCGTAGAGGTCGCGGATTCTGTAAAAGCCGCCCGGAACCGGAACATGGCCGGCCACTTCCTGGAATTCTTGGCCGTGACGATTTTGCCGTCTTGGGCGTCCGGTAGGGCATAGGCGCGGTCGCCAAACAGGCCGCGCTCGGTGACGAACGAGGCATTGATCTCCTCGCCCTGAATGGACTTGACCGGGTAGCACCAGAGCGAAACGACAGAGCCGTCGGTGGCGGACATGGGGCATAACTCCTTAGATCTCCCCGGATTTCAATCCGGGGAATGCGGCTACTGCGAGATGACGAAGAACTTCTTGAGGGCCTCATGGACCTCCCAAACGGACGGCGTGTTGATCGGGAAGGAAATGATGTCGCCGGCCTTAACCTCGACCGAGGTGCCGTCGTCGGTCGTGATGGTCGCGCGGCCCTCCAGGACGTGGAAAGTCTCGTTGCCAAAGAACAGCCACCGGAACTTGGCAGGCTGGACATGCCACAACCCGGTGAGGTAAGTTGGGTCGCCCTTCTCATTCTTTTTTAGCCAGTGGACACGCGGGACCGGGTCCCCTTCCAGCAAATCGGGCGTGTCAATCGGCATCGGCTCCCAGAGGGAGGCGTGGACGGACGAGTGGGCGATGTTCCCCATGACCGGCTCCCTCTTGTGTTCGATAGTACGCTCCCCACGCCTGCCGGGGACGGTGCTGGCAGGTGCCCCACCCTCGTGGCGGCAGCGCGATTCCAAATAGTCCACCATGGCATCGGCGAAGGACGCCATGCCCTTATACTCGCGCGTGGCACGCGGGATGCCTTTGACCACGGCAGTGAAGCGGCGCAGCCGGTCCGGGTCTGCGACCACTTCCGAGACCGGGTTGATGTAGGTGCGGATCGTGAACAGGATGCCGCGCGTTTGCGGGAGCCGGGCGAAGACCTGCCTTTCTATCCGCAGGAAGCAGCGCTCGCCCGCGTTGTCCGCAGTGATGCCGCGCCGGAACGGCACCCACTCATGGGCGACGGCGGGTGCGAGGTTCATCCGGTCTGTACTGGAAACAGTCCAGTTGAGCCGCCCCGTCGGACGCCCGGCCTTCAGCCGCTGCATCATCAGGTTCGCGGGCCGCCCGATGCGCTCCAGGAACTGCGGGATGTCCTCATGGATGCGCAGGAAGTTCTGTCCTATCTTATCGTCGAGGCACCAAGATGCCCCGAAGCAGAGATGTCCGCCCACGCAGACGGTGTCGCCGCCGTCCAGCGTCTCAGCCATTAGGATCAAGTCCTCCTGCACCTGCCGCCCCATCCAGTCGAGGGGCGGCAAGGGCAGCGTGGCCGGGTCGCCCAGGGTGAACACAGTCGTCGTACCAAGCAGATGGTTCGTCCAAGTCCATCGATCGCCCTCCGTTTCCAGGGCGAAATGTTCCGGCGAGTGCTGCGCCATATCCATCAGGAGCAAGGCGACGGCCTCCCAGGCCAGCGGCTCGGCCTCCGGCGGGCACTGGAAGTAGTAGCGATAGTCCGAGGCCAGGATGGCGTCTTTGAGGGTGAGTTCCTTCGTGTACTCGCCCTCCTCCACCTCGATCAATGGTCCGATGCCCGCACGAGCGTTCATCGGCATGTCGTACTCGTCGTGCTCGAATGGGAAATAGCGCAGCATGATCTCAGTTTACCCCGCCTCGTCGCCCTTCGGCGTTCATCCTACGTGGTGGATGACCTCGCGCCGCCCGCCCAGATCGTCGTCGCCCTCCTGTAGCTCCGGCAGGCCTGGCCCGGCGCTGCCCGAGGAGAAAGTCAAGGTCGGACGGCGGTCCTGCACCAGCCGCCGGTAGAAGTAGAACGGCACGAACAGCAGCATGATCGCGCTGCCGATGGGGATGATGAGCAGGTTGAAGGGGTGCCCGAACAGGTGGATGGTGGCGACCGGCGTCGCATCCCACTGGAGGCCCCCGGCGAAGAGCAAGAAGGCGTTGAAGACGGTGATGACAACGGCCAGAGGCACGAAGAAGCCTGGCAGCTTGAAGGTACGGACTGCATTCGGTCGTGTCCGGCGCAGGATGACATAGGCCGGCAGCACGAGAAGCCAGACGATCAAGTAGCCGACGTTCGAGGCGGCGATCAGGTTGACCACGTTATTCTTGAAGAGGGCCAGCATGGCGATGGTGACGGCGGCATCCACGAGCATGGAGCCGACGGGGACGCCAAACTTGTTGATGACGCCGAACTGCTTGATCATCTGGCCGTCGTGCGTCATCTGGTACATGGAGCGCGACGAGCCGATGATCGTGGTTTGGACGCCGAGCAGCAGAGCCGTGATCAGCATGACCGAGACGATGATGCCACCGACGTGGCCGAAGATGGCCTGGGCGGCGGGCAGGAAGGCCACCGAGGCGTCCTGGGTCAGCACAGTGACGCCGACGATGCCAAGCATGATGAAGGGCAGGACTGCATAGGCGATGAAACCGCCGATGGAGGCTGCCGTCATGGCCTTCGGCGCGTCCCGGTGCGGGTCCTTGAACTCGGCGATGGTCGTGGAGGCCGACTCGATACTATAAGCCGACCAGAGCGCGACGAACATCCACTTGAACATCAGCATCCAGGAGGCATGGGAGTGCCAGGAGCCGTTGAGCGGCTTGAACGGGAACAAGTTGCCGGAATGGAACAGGGACGGGTGGAACACAGGCGACAGGATAATCACAGCCATCGGGCCGATGGCGCAGACCGCCATGATTCCGGAGGACCAGATGCCTGGCTTCAGGCCGACATAGTTGACCGCGTACAGGAAGACCGCCATGCCGATGGCAGCGATCAGGACCTGGGTGTCGGTGAGGTGCGGGACGAACGACTTCAAGTAGCCCGCCGCAACGATCAGGTTGACCGGGATGGTCGGAATCCAGCCGCACCAATAGCCCCAGTTGGCGATGGCCCCGACGATGGGCCACTTGCGGAAGGCCTCGTGCGTGTAGACGGCAGTGCCGCCGCTCTTGTTGGGGTACATAGAGGCCATCTCGGCGACCATCAGGCATTGCAGGATGCCGATGCCGACGATAAGCGACCAGACGAAAACGGAGGCCGGACCGAGGTCCCCGGCGATCGCGCCCAGCGACGTGGCGATGAGCAGAGCGCCGCCGAGCGAAACGACGAAGGCGGACTTCCAGGTGACGGACCGTGCCAGGATCGGCGCGGCGGGGGCCGCAGTCGTGGCCGAGAGAGTGGTGATACTCACAGTGTTTCTCCTTCGCGCCGGTCGGCGCGGGCGAGCGTGGTTATCCAACGCCGCGCCGGTGCGGGTGGGAGGGAAACAGAGGGGGCCTTCAGTGGTGCCGCGCCTCTAAAGCGCGTTCTTCCAGATCTCTTTCTCTTTCGTATTGAAGTTGTACAGCTTCTTGCCCGAGACGATCTTCTTGAAGTCAGCGGGGACAGCCACCATGCCGGCATCAGCAAAGGCAGCGGACAGAAGGGTAATGTCGGCTTCGCTCAGGTCGGCCTGTACGGCGTCGCTTCCCAAGGCTTCGATGCGGCCCCGAACATAGATTTTGCCTTCGTAGAGCGAATCGCCCAGGGCCTCGCCGGTGTCGCCGCCGACAATCAAGACGCCCTTCTGCATCATGAAGCCGGTCATGTAGCCGGCGTCGCCGCCGACGATAAGGGTCCCGCCCTTCATCGCCACACCGCAGCGCGCCCCGGCGTTGCCGCCGACGATGACCGTGCCGCCATGCATGGTCGCGCCTGCCGCCGATCCGGCCGAGCCGGTGATCTGTACCCGGCCGCGCATCAGATTCTCGGCCAGACCCCAGCCGGCATCGCCCGCGACGCGCACGTCTACATCCTCGCACAGCCCCGCGCAGTAATAGCCAACGTGTCCCTCGATGTGCAGACGCACAGGAGTCGTCAGCCCGACCGCGATGTTATGGCGGCTGTCCGGGTGCAGCAGGACCACGGCGGCATCAGGGCCAAGCCGGGCCGTCTCCTTCAGAAAGGCGTTGATCTCCCGCGTCGTCCGCCCCTCGCAGTCGAAAGTCTTTATGCCCTCGCCCATCTTAATCTTTCTCCCATACGCGCACCTCTCGGGGCTTAATCTCTCTGATCGTGACGTCTTGGCCCAGAAGCCGGTGCAGCGCCTGCGGCTCCGAGGCCAGTGCGAGCGTACCGGTTGGCGTCTCGCAGAACAGCAGCGGCTTGGTGGCAAACGGGTCGCGGACGACCCCCAGGCCCTCGTTCGTCGCCACGATGAAGCTGAACGAGCCGTCCAGTTCGCCGCCCGCCGCCGTCAGGGCCTCCCGGAGCGTCATGCCCCCGCTCATCTTGTCGCCCAAATAAGTCCCGATGATCTCCGAGTCGTTGCGGCTGGCGAAGGTAAAACCTCGCGCCTCAAAGCGCTGGCGCAGCTTGTGGTAGTTGGTGATGTGCCCGTTATGCGTCACGGCGATGTCAGGAAACGGACGGCCCCAGAAGGGCTGCGCATGGGCCGGGTCAATGCGGCTCTCGGTCGCCAGCCGCAGGTGGGCGATGCCGTGCGATCCATGCAGAGGCGTCACTTCTTCGGTCAGCGCGGCGGCGCGTCCCACTACCTTGTAGACCTGGAGCGACTCGCCGAGCGAAGTCACGACCGCGCCAGGCAGCGCGTCCTCCAGGGCGGCGATCAGCTCGACGTCCGATGGTCCAACCCCAGCACGGCGCGAGACGGCGAAGCCGGCCCGCTCCGGCCTCAGACTGTTCAGGGCGCCCCCGCCGAGCGCGAGGACTGCCTGCGGCTCCGGCAGGGGCGTTTGGGGCGGCAGGACGACCTGGAACGTATGGAGGCCAGGATGAGCCGGGCCGAAGACCGCCACGCCCGCCGAATCCGCCCCCCGATGCTGCAAGCAGCCGGCCAGCGTCATCAGGGCCGCGCCCACCGGCTGCGTTTCAGCCCCATCATCACGATACAACACGCCTGCGATCCCGCACATACGCAACGCCTCCTGACGAACGACAAGTGCCAAAAAAAGACGCCCTTGCCTGTTTTGGGTTCGCGGCCTCGCGAAAAACAGAGCAGAGAGACGTCGTTGCCTGCTGCACAGAGTATACTATTTGGGAACAGTTCGTTCTGGATGCATTATAGCCCCCTTTTCCATATCTGTCAATACCGCCCGTCAAAAATTTGACTCTTTTTTCGGCGGAATGTGTGGTTAGAAAGTGCTTGTCCTGACAAATGGCAGAAAATAATCTCGACGAAGTTGACAAACAGTTGCTGGCCCTGCTGGGCAGCGATGCCCGCACCTCCGCCTCCGCCCTGGCGGAGCGGGTCGGGATGACGCGCCAGGCGGTCACGGAGCGCCTGGAACGGCTGAAGCGGGACGGGGTGATCCAGCATTACACCGTTGCGGTGGACCCGGAGAAGATAGGGCTGACCGTCCGCGCCTTTCTTGCCGTCACATTGCTGCCCGCCTGCACCGACAAGCAGGAGGAGCACGTCATTGACCTCCTGCAGCGCAGCCCATGGGTGCGCGAGTGCTACCGCGTGACCGGCGACGACTATTTCCAGGCGCGCATCGTCGCTCCCGAGATCGCCGAGGTGCGCCAGCTCCTTCTGGACCTGCGCGCGACAGGCGTCGTCCAATCCACCCGGACTTTGCTGGCTCTGGAAACCCTCTTCGAGAAGACCTCGGGGCAATTCTTGGAGCAAGTCCTGGGACTGACTTAGACTTAATAGTAAGCGTCGAACAGCTCGCTCACGCTGTCATCGTGGTGAATACGGGAGATGGCGCTTGCCAGCAGCGGGGCGACCGAGATCACGGTCGTTTTCGTGCTGTGGGCCAGTTTGCCGTCGTCGAACGGGATGGTATCGGTGATGACCAGCTCGGTAATCGGCGACTCCTCGATCCGCTCCACGGCGGCGGCAGAGAGGATTGGGTGGGTGCAGCAGGCGAAGACACGCCGCGCACCGCGCTCCATGAGGGCACAGGCCCCCGACACGGTGCTGCCGCCCGTGTCTATCATATCGTCCACCATGACGCACGTCTTGCCGCGCACATCGCCGATGATTTCCATGATCTCGACCTTGTTCGGCTCGGGGCGGCGTTTGGCGATGATGGCGATGGGCGCGTGCAGCATCTCGGCCATGCCGCGCGCCCGGCCAACGCCCCCGACATCCGGCGAGACGACGACCGTATCACCGTCGCTCAGGCCCTTCTCGGCAAGGTAGGCCGCCAGCAGTGGCCCGGCATAGAGATGGTCGAGGGGAAGCTGGAAGAAGCCCTGGATCTGGCCCGCGTGCAGGTCCACGGCCAGGACGCGGTGGGCGCCCGCCGCCGTGATCATATCGGCGACCAGGCGGGCGGTGACAGGTTCGCGCGGCTTGATCTTCTTGTCCTGCCGCGAGTAGCCATAGTAGGGCATGACGAGGGTGATACGCCGAGCGGAGGCACGCCGGAAAGCGTCCACCATGATCAGCAGCTCCATCAAGCTATCGTTGACGGGCGCGCAGGTCGGCTGGACGATGAAGACGTCCATGCCGCGCACGCTCTCCTCGATCTTGACGCGGATCTCGCCGTCGGCGAAGCGCGTACAGTGAATCTTGCCCAGCGACCGGCCCAAGTGGTAGGCGATCTTCTCGGCGAGGGCCGGGTTGGCATTGCCGCTGAAAATGCGTAAGGTGTCTTCGTCCGCTCCCATTGGTATGATCTCCCCAGGTGGCGTCCTCTGCGCGCGAGTGCCGCTCAATCGGCGGCTTGGTTTTGTGTTGCAATATACAAGGGCAGTATTTTGCGTTGACGGACAGGGTAATAAATCCTATAAACGGTCATTAACTGATGTTACGCAAGCCTCACTCTGAGCGCCAGGCCGTGAGCGCCGGGCCGTGAGCACCGGGCCGTGAACGGCAGGTCTGGGAGGCGCGGACGCCGATCGCGGAGCCACTGCCCCTCGTAGGAACGGAGCGGGGTGAACACCCGACCCTGCGGGCGGAGGATCAAGACCGCCCCCTCATCCGCGCGGAGCGGGCTGGTGGTCGGGTCAACATAGACCAGACTTATCTCCCGATCTGAAGGAAACAGGTATGCCTTGACAACAGCCGGTTCCGCCTCGACGTTAGCACGCACTAATCCTTGCTACGGCCTCACGGATGCCTGCGTTCAGCGCTACGGACATGGTGTTACTCTTTCTTGCGCTTCTTGGCCCGCGCCCACCCTTCCTTGTTGACCTGCCGTGCGCGTCCGATGCCGAGTGCGCCGGCGGGGACATTCTCGGTGATGACCGACCCGGCGGCGGTCCAGGCGCCTTCGCCCAAAGTGACCGGGGCGACGAGGGTGGAGTGTGTGCCGACGAAGGCGTCCGCGCCGATGATGGTGCGGTGCTTGTCCACCCCGTCGTAGTTACAGGTGATCGTCCCCGCGCCGATGTTGGTGCGCGGACCGATCTCGGCATCACCGAGGTACGACAGATGGCCCGCCGAGACGCCGTCGCCCAAGACAGCGTTTTTCAGCTCAACGAAGTCGCCGATCTTGACCTTTTGGCCCAAAACGCTGCCGGGGCGCAGGTTGGCGAAGGGGCCGATGCGGCACTCGTCGCCGACCTCGGAGGCCGTGACGTGCGAGTCGCGGACCGAGACGCCGTTTCCCAGGCGGGAGTCGCTGATGCGGGCACCCGGCCCGATCTCGCAGTCCTCGCCGATGTCGGTGACGCCGGAGAGGAGGGTGAAGGGATGGATGGTGGTGTCCGGCCCGATCTTGACCGCTGCGTCAATATGTGTGGTCAGAGGGTCCAGGATGGTGACGCCGGCCAGGCCGTGGGCATGGTGGATGCGGGCCTGCATCAGCGCGCGCAGCTCGACGAGTTCCGGGCGCGTGTTGACACCGCGCACGACATCGGCGTCTGGGGAGACAAGCGCCTCGACGATCCGGCCCGATGCGGCAAGCAGGGC
>JANLUQ010000723.1:0-2273 GCA_031363565.1 Armatimonadota bacterium
CCCATACGCCCCCCGCCAGTCCCCGAACCCGCAGTTGTAGCGCGCCCGCACCCCGTAGAACAGCGTGTCCCGCAGGAACGCGTTCTCCTCGTCATCCAAAGCCGTGAACTCGAAATCCTTCCGCATCTGGAGCACGATGGCCTTGACGATCCGCTGGGTGTCCAAAACAAACCAGTTCGTCGGCGAGACCAGGTACGGCGACGACAGCAGCTTCAGGCTCCCCATCAGCGGGTTCATCGCCAGGTCCTGGCTCGCCGTCGTCACCAGGTCCGGGTAGTAAGTGGACTCCAGCAGGACCCGCCCCTCCCAGTACAGCTCCGGCGACACCACCAACAGGTCCGGCGTCACCCCCGCCGGCTTCCCCTGATCGTCCGTGAACCGCATCATCGCCGTGATCGCCGACTGCAAGGACGCCGCCGAAAGCGCCTCCCCGCCCCGGTTGGACTGACCCGCCGTGCCCGCCACCGCGTGGGTCCCGAAGAACGGCACCGCGTCATAGCCCGGCTGGGTGAACCCCGACGCCAGCACCCCAAAGGTCAGGATGTCCAGGTGCTGCTTGGCGCTGCGGGCCATCTGCTTGATCCGCAGCGGGATCTGCCCGTACAGGTCGTCCTCCAGGGCCGACCGGTCCACGGAGATCGTGCTTTCCCACGTCTTGTTCTTGATCGCATAGCTGTAGGGCGTCATGTCCTGGGACTGGCGCTCGTCCAGGAACTCGCGGACGCCCGGCAGCGCCCCCAGCCAGGCATACTGCTCGGTGTCCTTGTCCGAGTGGATCAGCGTCGCCACCCGGTCGTACATGGACGGCGATTCGGCGAACGTCTGAAAGAACTGCGTTTTGAGGCCCGCTTTAAGCAGCGGCCCAATATCTGACTTGACAAGTGCCATCGGTTAGTTTCCCTTCCCTGTGTGTGCCGCCGCGTGTGCAGGCAGATTCCCATGCCGCATCATGTGCTGTACGGCCGCCGGGTCCAGTCCCAGCTTCCGCAGGAATGCCTCTTCATCCGCCGTCAGGGCGGGCTTGTCCCCCTGTGCGTGATGATGGGAGCGCGTCGCCGTGCCGGCCGCCGCCTCGCCGCCACCGGACAAGGCGACCTCCCCGAAGCTGACCACTGGCGGCTGCGCCTGCAAGTAGCTCAGAAAGACCTCACTCACCGGCAGCCCTTCCGCCCCCGCACTGAGCGTCACCAGCGCACCTGTCGGCACCGACAGCAAGGCCCGCACCAGCCCCTCCGTCGCCGGCACCACCCGCCCCTCCGCCTTGAGCCTCTGCACCTGCCCCTCCACCTCCCGCGACACCAGCGCCGCACTCAGCCGAGCGATCTCCACATCCTTCGCACTGTCACCCTTCACCCCGTCCGCCATGGCAACTCCCTCCCCGACTCCCCCTCCGAACTCCCATCCTGTACCCTTCCCTCCGAGGGGAGGGTGGCGCGCCAGCGTAGGAACTAACCTGGATACTTGCGCGACGGGAGAGGACTCCCCAAACATCGCCGCCGCCTGAATGCGCGGCTTCAGCACCAGCGAGACCTCTGCCAGCGCCAACCCAACCGCCTCGCGGCTCAGGCCGACACTCAGCTTCTGCACCCCGCGCCGCCGCAGGAACGAAGCCAGGTCCGGCGGAAACAGCAGCTTCGCCATCAGCACTGACCCGTCCCGCCACACCTTCTCCACCCGCCCCAGCGGGTCCAGCGGCGTGTCCATGTGCTCCACCTTGATCGGTGCCCCGTCCGCCGAGAACCGCCCGACGATCCCGTCCAAGTCCTCTTCGGTAACCACCAGCCCCTTGTCCGGGTAGCTCCCGCATTCCAGCAGCAAAGCCTCCCGCTCCGCCGACATCTCCGTCTCCGAAAACACCAGCGCCACCGGCGCCTCCATCGTCACAGTTTCAGCCATCTTCACAATCTCCTCACCCACCGACCCCGCCAACCCCACAACAAGAGGTGCCCTGGCACTTATTCACCCCCCCTTCCCTCCGAGGGGAGGGTCGGCGCTCGCGCCGGGGAGAGGATCAGCTAATCCGCCCATCAATGAGAATGGCGACCGTCCCGCTGTCCACCAGCCCGCCGACCACCCCGCACTTGATGTTGTCCGTCGTCGCCGTCGTTGCGATGGTGTTGTCATCCACCAGGAACGCCTGCTTGCCGACATCCGCCTGCACGGCCCCCGTCTTGTGGTACTGGTACAGCCCCACCGTCTGGACCCGCACCGAGACCGCCCCCGCCGCGCCCGAGCTGACCGAACCATCGTACTGGACCGCCCCCGCGCCGTTG
>JANLUQ010000020.1:0-1755 GCA_031363565.1 Armatimonadota bacterium
GGGGCCGGCCGCCGGCGTGTCGGGGAACAAAGCCGGTGCCACATCGGCGACGCGATCGTAGATGCCCACCCAGCGCTTCTTGATGGCGGCAACGGTCACATCCAGGGTGGCGGCCATCTCCTCATCGGTCTTGTCCAGCAAAGCATGCCAGAGCAGGGCCTGCTCACGGGGCTTGAAGTAGAACCGAGGCGGGGTGTATACGAAGATCCGGGAGACATGAAGGCCGGGGTGCGGCAGCGTCTCCTCGCGCGTGATCCCCATTAGAGCAGGGCACTCGCCCGGTGGACGCGCATGGCTGCGGTAGTACGCGCCGTATTCGGAGCGGGTGCGGAAGCCGCTTTCAAGCGCGAACTGGCGCAGGTGGTCGCTGCGGTGCTCCACCAGCATCTCGGCGTAACGATACCCGCCATGCACGAAGAAAAACGTCTCCACCTGCTTGTCCCGAATGCCCTGGAGCCGCTCCGGGGAAACCGGCGATGCCTCTGCATAGTGCAGCACGATCAGGTTCAGCCCCGGCCCCGTGTTCGCCCGCCGGACCGCATTCGGGGCAAGCACGGGCGAGCCGCCCGCCTCAAGCCGGCGCACAAGAAGTGCGGCCACACCGGGCGTCTCGCCGCACCGCGCCTCGGCCATAAACTCGGGCGAGACGAAGACGCTCATCCCAAACGCGGCCAGCCGGTCACCGGGCACCCGCGTCAGGTCTTCCAGCACCATGCCGTTGAGCGACACTGCCGCCAGGAGCCGCCGCCAGACCAGCGCGGCGCATGGGATGATGTCCGGGTTCTCGGCGTAGTCGTCCACCGCCAGAACAAGGCAGGGTTCGATATCGGCGGCTTCCAGAGAGCGATAGGCCAGGTACACGCGATGCCTCCTCAGTGTCCGAAACTTTGGTTTGTTGCTATTTTACCCCGCACTCCTCAATACTCCCTTCGCTCGCCCACCATTTTTACCCTTTTAGGATATTGATTTGTGCCTTCTCCTGCTTCATAATAGGAGCAGGACACGGGTAATGCCGCAGAGTGCCCGCCCAGGCACAGTTGACGTCCGTGTCCCAACTTTTTCTCACCATCCCCAACCCCATCCGTTTTCTTTCGCCTCTCGCCGAACCTTTCGCCCCACCCGCCCCGTCTTTCTCTTTACGAGGACACGGAAACCCATGATTAGTGCATTGGGACGAGAAGGGCGGGTGCCGGCAGCCATGGACTGCCTGCCGCGCGAAGAGCGCGAGGAGGCGGGCTGGCTCGACCGGGCGCGGGCCGGCGATGAGGCCGCCTACCGCTGGCTGCTGGACCGCTACCGGGCACGCGTCGTCCGCCTGGCCGCGCACATCCTGCGTCGCGAGGGGGAGGCCGAGGACATCGCCCAGGAAGCGTTCCTGCGCGCCTTCCGCCGCCTGCCTTCGTTTCGCGGCGAGGGCCGCTTCTCGGCCTGGCTCCTCGGCATCGTCGTCCGCCTGTGCTTGGACCGCCGCCGGTCAGCTTGGTGGACGCGCGAAGTCCCTGGGGAGGCCCTCGCGCCCCCCGCTTTCCCCGTTGCCGCTTTTCCCGCCGACGCCGCCGACACGCGCCTCCTGGTGGAAATGCTGCTCGACCGCCTTTCCCCGCCGATGCGCGCCGCCCTGGTCCTCCGCGAGATGGAGGGACTGGACTATGAGGAGATCGCTGCCGCATTAGGCATCCCGGTCGGCACCGTCCGGTCGCGCCTCCATGCTGCCCGCGCCCAGTTCCGCGCCCTGTGGACAGCGGCAGGGGAGGA
>JANLUQ010000040.1:0-6283 GCA_031363565.1 Armatimonadota bacterium
CGCGGGCGACGAACGATGAGACCAGGCTGACCCCGATGCGCCAGTCGAAGCCCAGCGGCTTGATGACCGGCTCGATGGCCCGCCCGGCGTGGCCCGCATAGGAGGCGGCGAGGCTCTGCGCGGGCGGCGTCCCTGCCGGGGATTTCGGGTAGGTGGACAGGAACCACAGCACGATGCTGACCGACAGGATCACCGTCCCCGCCCGGCGCAGGAACAGCCAGGCCCGCTCGATCATGGTCATTAGCACCGTCCGGGCGGACGGCTTATGGTAGGGAGGCATCTCCAGGAAGAAGACCGGCGGGGCGCCCCGAAGCAGAGTCTTCTTGAACACCCAGGCCATGCCGAAGGCGGCCGCCATGCCCAGGAAGTACATCGCCATCATGGTCAGGCCGGGCAGGGTGAAGATGCCCAGCACGCGCCGGTTCGGAATAAAGGCGGCGATCATCAAAGTGTAGACGGGGATGCGCGCCGAGCAGGACATCAGTGGGGCCACTAAAATCGTCACGAGCCGGGATTTGCGGTCGTCAATCGTCCGCGTTGCCATGATGCCCGGAATGGCGCAGGCGAACGACGACAAGAGGGGAATGAACGATTTGCCGTGCAGGCCCACCTTGGACATGATCTTATCCATCAGGAAGGCCGCGCGCGCCATGTAGCCCGTGTCTTCCAGCAGGGCGATAGCGAAGAACAGCAGCAAGATCTGCGGCAGGAACGTGATCGTCGTGCCGACGCCCGCGATGATGCCATTGACCAGAAGGTCCTGCAAGTCGCCCGCCGGCATGTGGGCGGTGATAAATACCTGCAAGAGGCTGACACCGCTCCCGATCCAGTTCATTGGGAACTGCGCCCAGGTGAAGATGGTCTGGAAGACGAACGCCATCACGCCGAAGAAGATCACATACCCCCAGAACGGGTGCATCAGGACCCGGTCAAGCGAGTCCGTCAGGGTGGGGGCCGCCCGGCGCGGCTTGGTAACGGTCTGTGCCCCGACGCGCCCCGCCCAGGCATACCGCGACTCGATGACGACGCTGGGGAAGTCTATGCCCAATGCAGCCATGTTGTCCTTGTCGGCCTGGACATGCTGCATGACGGAGGCCGACCAGCGGCCCTCTTCTTCAGGGCGTAGGCCATCCGCCATCAGCAGGCCGACCGCCTCGGTGATGCTCTGCCGGGCCGGTGTGCTGTGCTGGTCCTGGAGCATCTGGGACAGCTCGGTGACCTCGACCTCGGCATCCGTCGGCAGCGCCCAGCCGCGCCGGGGCGGGGGCGGCGTCGTCAAGAGGCCCGAAATGGCTTCGCGCAGCTCGTCCATCCCCACGTTCTTCGAGACCTGGACCGGACGGATGGGGACGCCCAGCGTCTTTTCCAGGCCGGCAATATCCACGGTGTGGCCGTTCTTGGCAGCCACATCGGTCATGGTCAGGACGATGACGGTGGGTAGGCCGAGGTCCAGTATCTGTGATGTTAAGTAGAGGTTGCGCTCCAAATTGGCAGCATCCACGACATGGACAATGCCATCCGGCTGCGGGACATCCGACCGGTGTCCAAGCAGAACGTCGCGCGCGATCGCCTCGTCGGGGGAACGGGGAGTGAGGGAGTATAGGCCGGGCAGATCAATCAGCGAGGCATCGCCATCGGGCAGGCGCAGGCGGCCTTCCTTTTTCTCGACCGTGACGCCGGGGTAGTTGCCCACCTTCTGGCGCAGGCCGGTGAGGGCGTTGAAGACCGTGGTCTTGCCACAGTTGGGGTTGCCGACGAGGGCATACAAGGGAAGTCGAGTCGCGCCCGTCGCCCGATCGGGCGACGGGGCAGGAGTGGCCGTCATTACATACCGTCCTGATCCAAAACTGCGTTCAAAGCCGGTGCATCCGCGTACAGATCGAAGTCGGGCGGGCAGCGCCGCATGGTGACGGCCTCGGCCTCGCGGCGACGCAGGGAGAGCTGATAGCCGCGAATTCGCACCGTCAGCGGGTCGCCCATCGGGGCGACCCGGATGACTGTCACCTCAGTCCCCAGTGTGAAGCCCAGTTCCAATAGGTGGTCGCGCACCTCGCAGCCCGGCAGCAGGGCGCACACATGGCCGAACTCGCCGGGCCGCATTCGGCTCAAAGGCATCTCGGTGTGGCCGGTCTCGTCCGCCCGGTACTCCCCCGCTTCCGATGCCAGCCGGGCCGCCTTCTGCGAGGCATACCAGCGGCACAGCAGGGACGGTGTGCGCTTTAGTTGTTCATTAGGATTCGTCATACTCGTCCCGTCCATCCATTCTCTACTCGCCGTGACAGCCACATTCGCCGGTCATGGCCTCCCTTCCTTCTTTGATAAGGAGAGGGACAATCGCCAGGGCAGCGGCACTATCTAGCCACCACCAGTGGAAGGCCGCGTTTGCTGCCAGCCCGGCCAGCAAGGCCCACGACAAATAACCGCAGGTGAACGTCTCCATCGCGTCCACCCGCAGGGCGCGGCTGCCGATGCGGTCCGCGACCCGGATCTTCGCCTTCGCCAGCAGCGGCATCCCGAACGCGGCGACGACGGCGACGCCGATCCCCAGCCAGGATGTTTCCGCGTGATGCCGGTGCGTCAGGCCATACGCGGCCTGCGCGACCACATACACGCTGAGGGCATAAAGCAGGTAGCCAGCAGCTCGGGAGACTTTCCGCTCCAATGCCTCCACGGCTTCCTCGCTCGGGAGCCGCCCCAGGGCCTGCCGACGCAGACGCCAGAACAGCAGGGACGCCGAGATCAGCTCGATCACGCTGTCCACGCCGAACGCCACCAGGAGCAGGCTCCCGGCACTGATTCCCGCTCCGACCGAAACAGCCGCCTCGATTACCACCCAGGCGATCGAGATGGCTTCCAGCCGCAATCCCGCCCGGAGGCCAGCCTCCAGCGCCGGCTCACCCACCGTGACGCTCATCGGTCAGCGTCCCTAGCGCTATAGAGAAGAACGGTCGGCAGTCTCGGCCCATGTGCCGCAGCAACGGAGCGGCTCTGGACTGGGCCCCTGTCGCTCGGGACGGAGGCGAGGACGATACTGATCACCGTGAGCAGCGTGACCCGCAAGACGATACGCTTCACCCGCATGAAGGGCCATGCACCTGAGTGAAAGGTACGGGCAAGAGTGCGAGCACGATGAGCGCTAACACGGGGATTCAAGGCGATAGTTGACATGACCGCTTTTCTTCTAGTCTAGAATCAGCGGCCAGCCAGCTCTCTCTTCTGATAGGTATGGCTCTTTGCCTCTCCATGATCCTGCGTCCTTTCATCCGGACGGGCGCTAGGTCGCGACCCGCGCACATAGGGCACGGAGACGTAAGAGCCGATTACGACTGCCGCCGCGAGGGCCTGCGCCGCCAGGCTCTGTACGTTTGGAAAGACCGAGAACCACAGCCCCAGCCAGCCCGGTAACGGGAACCCGACGCTCGTGGTCGCGATCCATCCCGCCTGCTGCATCTCCTGTACACTCTCGCCGACCATGACAAGCAGGACAACGCCCAAGAGAACGCCCGTCACCACTAGCATCTTCTTGTACGGCAGCTTTCGGTGCGCCATAAACGTCAGCGCGGCAACCACCAAGGTCAGGACAAGCCCGATCGCCATGCCCTCGACCACGATGACGTTCCCGGCCCGGAGCCGCAAATCTTGCAGGAACAGGACGACCTCGAACCCTTCCCGATAGATCGCCGTGAAGCCGAGCAAGGCCAGCCCCCAGAACGTCCCCGCCTTGCCCGCTTCCGCCGACTCCATGATCTGCTTGCGGCGGCTGCTGTGATTCGCGATCCACCCGGTCCAGTAGAACTTATGAAAGAACCAGTTCATCACGACCAGCAGCACCACGATCGCCAGCAGCCCGGTCGCCGCCTGCACGGCCATCTCCGGCGCATTCACATGCGCGATGATTGCCACGACCGCGAACCAGGTGGCGATCGTCGCCAGAAATGCCACTGCTCCGCCGACCGGCACCGCCCGCAGCGCACCGCTCTGCGCGCCGCGCGACATGCCCGCCGTTACTGCCGCCAGCACGAGGATCGCCTCCAGCCCCTCCCGGAAGACCAGAACGCCCGTACTGACGATCATAGCCGCAGGGCTGAGGCCCTTGCTGGTGGGATCGGGCGTCCCGCCCGCCGTGATCGCCTGCCACACCAACACCCCGATGACCAGCAGGGCTGCCAGGCCGAGGAAGACCGGTTGAGCGTACCGAAACCGTGTGTGTCCATTGCTGTGCCCTAAAGTGACTGCCATTGAAGCGACCTTTTCTAAAATGCGGCCTATCTCCGACTGGATTGGTCGGAGACTAACATATCCTATTATGGCATTGGACGCAGTTGATGTCAACGGGTTCACTTACGATTCGCCGCCCCTGCGTGATTATTTTCACAAGCCGCCACTTGACAGGACCCCTCTGGTTCGGTATAATGTTCCTTGTTGCCTCGGAAGTCATCGGCTTAGAGGTTCTAAGGATGGACATGAACAACAAGGGCGAGTATGCCCTGCTCAAAGACAAACAACCCGCGCTGGAGCAGAATATCAGCCTCAGTGAGCCGACGATGGCGAAATAGGGTTGTTTGATGGCTGAAGACTATTTCTGGTAAGTACGCGCTCGTAGCTCAGTGGATAGAGCACTTGTTTGCGGAATAAGAGGCCGCAGGTTCGAGCCCCGCCGGGCGCACTCCCAGAGAAACAAGAAGTCATCCCGTCAGGGATGGCTTTTTTGTTTGTTCCACCTTTCTCCTCCCTGCACAAACCGTGCCAATCAGACCTAAAAAGAGCCGCCGGGGTCGGATGACCCCGGCGGCTCTCTTGTTCGGCGCTTGCAGCGCGCCAGGACTGTGCTACTTGCTCGGCGGCATCAGGACAGTGTTGATGACGTGGATGACGCCATTGCTGGCCTTGATGTCCGCCTTGATGACCGTGGCGTTGTTGACCATGACCTTGCCTTTGACCGTCCTGATCTGCAGGGTGGCGCCTTCCACGGTGGGGGGTGAGGTCGGCGACTTCATCGCCATGGCCTGCTTCGCACTCACGGCCGCACCGGCGATGACGTGGTAGGTCAGGATCTTGATCAGGGTCTTCTTGTTGGCCGGCTTCAGCAGGGTCGCCACGGTGCCATGGGGCAGCTTGGCGAAGGCGGCATCGGTCGGGGCGAAGACCGTGAACGGGCCGGCGCCTTTCAGGGTCGAGACCAGGCCGGCGGCCTTCAGAGCGGCGACCAGGGTCTTGAAATGACCGGCCTTCACAGCCGTCTGGACGATGTCCGCCGCGCGCACCGGGGTGGGGACCGCAAAAACCAGAGTGGAAGCGGCTAACAGGGCGGCGACGGGTAGGGCCGCCTTGCGGGAGGAGTGTAGCATCAAAGTGTTCTCTTTTCTAAAAGACGACGAGGAAAGCATAGAAAAGAGCCTTCCCGAATTATCTATACCCACTTTGCCCCGTGATGCACCTACTCACCGTCCCTCTGCTTTTGTAACCCTGTGTCAACCCCTTTGCGGTTCGCTTTTCCGCGTTTGGTGAATATAACACCAGACGATGCTTATGACAACCAAGAAGGAAAATAAAATGAAAATCAACCGCGCATTCGCCGGCCTCTGCGCCGCCGGCACACTGCTTGCCGCCGGTGCGGCCCACGCCCAGAGCGCCATGGGCGGCGACATGGACAAGTCTCGCTACGGCGGCCCCGTCTACAGCGGTGCCCCCGCCCTGGCCGTCACCGCCTCGCTCGTCAAGGCAGGCGGTGGACCGGCCAACTACTCCACGGCCAAGGCGCTGACCTCGATGGTCGGTCCCAAACTGGTCACGGCCGAAGTCGGCAAGCTGACCAAGCAGTACGGCAAGGCCAGCGTCGGCTCCTGGCTGACCGTCTTCGACTTCGCCGTCAAAGACGCCCTGAAGATCGCCACGGCAGCGGGCGTCAAACTGCCCGCCGGACCGCTGGCCGGCAAGAAGTTGGCTGTCACCCTGGTCGGCGCGGGAACGGACAAGACCGGCACCTTCTACACTGAGTTTCTGCTGGACAAGGCCGTCACGCACAAGATCCACATGCAGGTGATGGAGGACATCGACTCCAAGTTCGGCGAACCCGCCGATCAGAACTATCACCGGCTGACCAATCAGGCGATGGTGGATGTCGCCCATGCCCTGGGCGCGAAGTCCATCAAGGTTGCGTCGCTCCATTAATCTTTTCATTCCCGGAGCGACCCAAAGGGGCGGGGGGGGGGGGGGCCCCCCCCCCCAGCAGGGGTAAGAACCACAAAACCCAAATTATTGGTGTAGGGGGGGGGGGGTGGGC
>JANLUQ010000080.1:0-4106 GCA_031363565.1 Armatimonadota bacterium
ATAATATCGGTCGCCTGGGTAACAGTGTCAGTGTCGACTTCGGGATCATTGGGGATCTTCATCCTAGCGATGGCCTCGTTTTTTAGCAAGTCCGCCGTCTGCTGTGCCACGTTCCGGTTCTGAATCAGGGCGACCTCAGTCTCTATGGGCGAAGCGGCCTGCGGGGCGGCACCGTCCATCAGATTGTTCCCAGAGGACGGCGCACGCTGGATTATTTGCAGCTCCGACTCGGCACGGTAGGCTTTGGGGATGCCCTTGTATGAGGTCCCTGGAACCCCCATGGTCATGGCATATGCCCCCACCACGCACAGCAGCAGGAGGGGTAGGATGACCCAGAAGCGCCGGCGCAGCACGGCGACAAAGTCTTTCATGCCCATTTCGGGGTTGTTCGGTTGAAGCTCGTTCATAGATTTGTTTGGTTTCCAGCGGTCGCTTGCACAGTCGCCTGAGCGATGGTCTACTCTTTAATGATTGTCAATGCACAAACCATGCCAACTGGCCTGAAATCCAGTCCGAAATCTGGTATTGGAATGTCAAATATGGCCAATCTCAGGGGTAATCTTATGGCGCACTCGTCTCGTTCGCGACGCGGCTGGCGCGCGTGTCCGGGGAAGGATTTGTTTCCTGTATGATCGTCTGGAAGACATCATGATACTGTCGCGCCAGGCGCGGCGTGGAATATTTTTCTTCGAGCACGCGCCGCGCGTTGCGGCCCATGCGCTCCACTTCGGCGGGGCAGGAGGCCAGATGGGTCAGGACGGTCACGAACAGCTCAACGTCGCCCTGACTTAGATGAACGCCGCACTGCGCCTCATCAATGACGCGCGCGACCTCGGAAAGCGGCGAGACGGCGGCGATGGTCGCCCTCCCAGAAGCCAGGATACTGTAGAACTTGCTGGGGACGCACAATCCTTCCATACCCGGCTCGAGCGTCACCAGCGAGACGTCCGCCGTCGCCAGCAGGTCGGCATAGTCCTCCTTCGATACGAAATCGAAGAGGCGAACGTTGCCGATTTTTTCGCCGGAGATGCGCCGTGCGATATGGGCCTTCTGAGCGCCGTTGCCCACCAACACGAACTGGATGTCTTGCGCCGTTCCTTCTTGGCCCCTCAGCACCTTGGCGGCATCCAGAACCGTATCGAAATCATGGTAGCGGCCGAAGTTGCCAGAGTACAGGACGATGAACCCCTTGATGCCGTGCAGCGCCCGGAACCGGCTGTCGCGGGACGCAGGGACGATCTCGCCGGGGTCCGAGCCGATCGGGATCACTTCAATCTGGTGCTCCGGCAAACCGTAAGCGTCTCCAAGATATTCGCGCATGCACCGCCCCAGCACAACGACCTTGCTCGCCGAGTGCAGCCACCGCTTCTGGCTGCCACGGAACAGGCGCACGACCGGATGAATAGGCGCCATCATCTTCATGGTGACGGACCGATCCGGTTCCAGATCGTAGACAACATACACAAAGGGAGTCGCCTTCAGCCAGCCCAGCGCCTGCGCGCTCATCGCGACCATGGGGGGAGCCGTCCCGACCAGGAGGAGGTCGTACCGTCCGAGACTCGTCAGCTTGCCCAGCGCGAAAAGGCAAAAAAGCAGATTGGCTCCAAGCCGCAGCAGGGTCGGGAGACCATTCGGGCGAGGCGTCGCCAGGCGGTGGATGTTGACGCCATTCCAGTTTTCCCATGCCGGCAGAAGCGCATCCGCGTCGCGGTACAGGTTTTTGCTAGTCACGACATCAATATCTACACCACTATACATCTCGCGAAGGGATCGGACGAGGTCAGACAACACCGTTCCCGTGCCGCCCGTGCTATCCGGGTAGAAGAACTCGTTGACGATGCAGATACGCATGACGGATGGCTTTCTTGCTTTTCGTTTCGTAATATCTTGCCGGAAAAAGGAGAGCCGCGCAAGGGAAGCAGAGAGCGGCGAAACTTACCGGCTCATCATCGACTCATTATCGGCAATCCGTGCCTCTGACACGAGAGTTGGTAGGGCGTGGCCGACAGCGTCGGGGCTGCGAAAAGGTGACGCAGGAAATCACCACACATGAGTAGAACTATCAAAATTCATGCCAAATCTCCGTTTCGCGGCAAAAAGGCAAATCAAGAGCACCTTATTGCTATGGTGCTGGGAAGATTCGGTGACGCTTCCCTGACGCTTTAGGGGCTAACGGTGGCCTTAAAAAACGTTGGCATGAAATTTGCAGGATAACATGGTGTGCGGCTTCAGCCACCGGCATCAGACTTGACGGCATTACTCGGCGCGGTGTTCCGCTAAATGATACCGCAATATCTGCTGGAATGCAATGACGGGGAAAGCCGACGAGCGAAGACAGGCGAACGCCGCACCCTTCCCTAAAATATGAAAGGTCACTTTATGAAGAAAGCGCTCATCACCGGAATCACGGGTCAAGACGGCTCCTACCTTGCGGAGCTGCTGCTCGCCAAAGGGTATGAGGTTCATGGAATCATCCGGCGAGCTTCAACGTTCAACACCAGCCGCATCAATAATCTCTACGAAGACCCGCATATCAACGGCGTCCATATGTTCCTGCATTATGGTGACATCGCCGACTCGACGAACCTGATTAAGCTCCTGTACCGCATCCAGCCGGATGAGGTCTACCATTTGGCGGCACAGAGCCATGTCCGCGTCTCATTCGACATCCCCGAATACACGGGCGATGTCACCGGGCTTGGCACGGTCCGCATCCTGGAGGCGATCCGCGAGGTCGGGCTGAAGACGCGCTACTACCAGGCTGGCAGCTCGGAGATGTACGGACTTGTCCAGGAAGTGCCCCAGCGGGAGACGACCCCATTCTACCCGCGCAGTCCTTATGGGGCCGCGAAGCTTTATGCCCACTGGATCACTGTCAACTACCGCGAGAGCTACGGCATGTTCGCCTGCAACGGAATCCTGTTCAACCATGAGTCGCCCCGACGCGGCGAGACGTTCGTCACACGCAAGATCACGCGGGCCGTCGCGCACATTAAAGCCGGCTTGCAGGACAAGCTCTACCTCGGCAACCTCGACGCCAAGCGCGACTGGGGTTATGCAAAAGAGTACGTCGAGGCGATGTGGCTGATGCTCCAGCAGGAGGAGCCGGACGATTATGTGATCGCGACCGGCGAGACCCACTCCGTGCGGGAGTTCTTGGAGGAAGCCTTCCGCCATGCGGGCTTGAACTGGCAAGACTACGTCGAGCATGACGCGCGCTATGAGCGTCCTGCCGAAGTGGAGCTGCTGATTGGCGACGCCAGCAAAGCGAAGGCAAAACTCGGCTGGGAGCCGCGCACGACCTTCCACGGACTGGTACAGCTTATGATAGATGAAGAGATCGCCGCCCTGGGCCGGGGAGCAGCGCGGGAGAACGCGAGGGTGGGCAGCCGATGAGCGAGGAAAACATCATCTGGAGCGAGTCCCGCGTCGTCGTCACCGGAGGCGCGGGCTTTCTGGGGTCCTTCATCGTGGAGAAGCTCCAGGCACGCGGCTGCCGGGAGATCTTCGTGCCGCGCTCCGCGGACTATGACCTGCGTGACCGGGACGCCATCGAGCGGCTGTACGCCGAGGCGCGGCCTGATATCGTGATCCACCTTGCCGCTGTTGTCGGCGGCATCGGGGCCAACCGCGACAATCCCGGCCGGTTCTTCTACGACAACGCCATCATGGGCATCCAGCTCATTGAGCTTGCCCGACTGATGGGTGTCAAGAAGTTCGTCGCCACCGGGACGATCTGCGCCTACCCCAAGTTCACCCCCATTCCGTTCCGCGAGGATGATCTTTGGGACGGCTATCCCGAGGAGACGAACGCCCCTTATGGGCTGGCAAAAAAGATGATGCTGGAGCAGACGCAGGCCTACCGGGCGCAATACGGCTTCAACGGTATTTTCCTGCTGCCGGTCAACCTCTACGGCCCACGCGACAACTTCGATCTACACACCTCGCACGTCATCCCCGCCCTAATCCGCAAATGCGCGGAGGCGAAAAAAGAAGGCCGCTCGGAGATCGTACTCTGGGGCGATGGCACGCCGACGCGCGAGTTCCTCTACGTCGAGGATGCGGCCGAGGGCATCCTGCTGGCGGCGGAGCGATACAGCGGCGAC
>JANLUQ010000092.1:0-8768 GCA_031363565.1 Armatimonadota bacterium
TGCGGGCCTGCGCGCCCACCCATGCGGATCCGAGCGAGTGGGCCGCCGTCGTCCTGATGGCACCCGCATTTCAATGGCGGTGATCCTACCCCCGCGCCAAGTCGCGACCTCTCCCTCGAGTCGGGTGGTGCTCGTCGCGCCCCCATAGCGCACCGAACAGTTGCGCCAGGGAAGGGTAGGTGAAGAGCGCCATGGCACCTCTTGCTGTGGGCCCACCGTGAACGGAAAGCCTCTCGATAGGATCAACGAACCTTTATTTACTCACCCTTCCCCTTGAGGGGAGGGGCGGTGCTTGCACCGGGGAGAGGATCAGAACTTATGCACACGACACGACGAGGATTATTTGCCCTGGGCGCACTCTCCGCGCTGGGCTGGGCGGCGGGGCAGCGCAGCGCATTGGGCGGCGTCACAGTCAGCCCGCGCCGGGATGGGGCCAAAGGGGACGTGCTGGTCTCGATCTTCCTGCGCGGCGGCGTGGACGGCCTGAGCGTCATCGTCCCGCACGGCGACGACGACTATTACCGTAACCGGCCTGTGCTCGCGCTAGCGCGTCCCAACGATGCCAAGATCAGCCCAAAAGATAGGGTGCTGGACATTGACGGCTATTTTGGCCTGCACCCGGCCCTCGCCCCGCTGATGCCACTGCATGCGGCGGGGCAGATGGCAATGATCCATGCCTGCGGCTCGGATGACCAAACGCTTTCGCACTTCGAGGCGATGGCGACGATGGAGCGCGGCGTCGCGCGGGATACCGGACCCGCCTCGGGCTGGCTAGCACGGCACCTCGAAACTGCGCCCTGGAACAACCCCTCGCCGCTGCGCGCAGTCGCTCTGGGGAGCCTGCTGCCGCAGTCATTGCGCGGCGCGGGGCAGGCGACCTCCCTGGAGAGCGTCGCCGACCTGCGGCTTCAGTCGCCGTTCCACGGCGGCGCGGACCGCTTCGAGCAGACCTTGTCAAAGCTCTACACGCGGGATGCTTTGACCGAAGCCGGACAGGAGGCCTTGTCGGTCCTGAAGACTTTGAACGGCCTGCCGCTCGCCACGCTTTCTCCTGCCAAGAGTGGTTACCCCAAAGACGACCTGGGCGAAGGGCTGCGTCAAGTCGCCCTGCTGATGAAGAGCGAGGTCGGCCTGGAAGCCGCCTGTCTGGACCACGGTGGGTACGATACTCATGTCGTGCAGGGGACCTCGCAGGGAGTGCTGGCGGGCCGCCTGCAAAGCTTGGCTGGGGCGCTGGCGGCCTTCGCCGCCGACCTGGGGCCAACGCGCTGGGGGCGGACGACGGTGGTTGTCATGTCCGAGTTCGGACGGCGCGTGCCGGAGAACAGCGGCCTGGGCACCGATCACGGTCGGGCGGGCGTCATGCTGGTGCTCGGAGGTCATGTCGTGGGCGGACGGGTGCATGGGAAGTGGCCCGGCCTTGCTCCTGCACAGCTTGATGGGCCGGGGGACCTCAAAGTGACCACAGATTATCGGGCCGTGCTGGCAGAAGTGATCACGCACCGCCTCCAGAACCCGAATGCCGATGCCATCTTCCCCGGTCTGGTCCCGGCTTCAGTAGGTGCCGTTCATGCCTGAACGGGCGTTGGGTTGGGGTATCATCACGCGCATGACCCTCAGCCGGCGGGACTTGGCGCGGGAAGAAGCAAGCGACGAGGCGCTGGCCGAGCGCGTCCGTGCGACGGGTGATGTGGCTGCCTTTGGGGTGCTGGTGACGCGCTACCGCGCCCGCGTCGTCGCGCTCGCCCGGCGGATGCTGGCTGCCCATTCGTCCGACGAGGCGGAAGATGTCGCCCAGGAGGCGTTCGTCGCCGCCTATGACAAGCGGGCGTCGTTCAAGCGCGGCGAGCCGTTTCGCCCCTGGCTGTACCGGATTGCGGTCAACCGCTGCCTGGACCGGCTGCGCGCCCAGGCGCGGTGTCCGGCCCTGATAGAGATCACGTCCGTTCCTGAGCCGGCGCTTGCGGGCGGCGACCCTATCGAGGCTTTGCTGACCGAGGAGGGTGAACAGCGTTTGTCGTCCGCCGTCGCCGCCCTGCCGCCCAAGCTGCGGGCCGTGTTCCTGCTGCGGCATTTGGATGACCTTTCCTATGAGGAGATCGCTGCCGCTGTGGGGGTCCCTTTGGGGACCGTCAAGACGCACTTGTTCCGCGCCCGCGCCCACTTGCGCGCCGCACTCTCGGAGTATTTAGAACCATGACCTGTCGAACCGCCGAAGAAGAGATCCAAAAGTCGCTGGATGGCCTGCTGACGCCGGAGGAGCGGGCACGGATGGATGCCCACCTTGCCTCCTGCGCGGCCTGCCGCCGGGACTGGGATGCGCACCGGGCTTTGGCCCGCGTGGCGGGCCGCTGGGTGCGGCCCTGTCCTCAAGACGATCCCGGTGACGCCTTCACCGCCGCCGTGCTGTCACGGATCGCCGCCCGCCCTGTGCTCGCTTCCTCTTCCCGACCCCTCTGGCTTCCACTAGCGGCGACAGCATTTCTGATCGTCCTCCTCACTTGGCTGCCGGGCCTCCTCCTGCCCGGCCTCGACACGGTGGGTATCGCCGCCCGTCAGATGCCGGACTGGCTGCTCTCCAACCTGCGTGGCCTCCCCTCCGATGCCTTCGCGACCTGGGGTGCGCTGACGGCGGGCGTTCCCGTCCGGTCCTGGGTCTGGCCCGCCCTTCTGGCAGTGGTCGCCGTGAATGGGATGTTCTGCGTCCGGGCGCGTCAGGCACACACGCTGAGGGATCTGTCATAAACCACTCGACCCATTCCAATCCCGGCCTCCTTTTCCTGGGCGGCCCCGTCGTCATCCTGCTGCTGATCGCAGGCCTCTGCACCCTGGGCCTACTGGCCCTGCTGCTGGGGCGGGCGACCCAGATGGCGCGGCTAGGTGAGCGGGCAGCGGCCCGCCTCGACGGCGGGCGCATCGTGCCGACCCTCTGGGGCCTGGCTGCCATTCTGCTGGTGCTGTTCCTCTGCGGTGTTCTATTCAATGTCCACGCGCTGGCGCTGCTGGGCGTCGTCGTACTCGTGTTGGGCCTAGTCCTGGCGAGCGTTGGCCTGGGCGCCGCGGCCCTGTCACTGGGCCTGCATCTGACTGACGCGCTCGCCACGATGGACATGGAAATGCTGCCGGCCCTGCGGCTGGGTCTGTGGACCCTGCTGCTGGCCTCCGGCGTTCCCTTTCTGGGCTGGCTGCTCGTTCTGCTGGCGCTGGCTTCGGGGATGGGGGCCAT
Source organism: Armatimonadota bacterium (assembly GCA_031363565.1). Taxonomy (GTDB): domain Bacteria; phylum Armatimonadota; class Armatimonadia; order Armatimonadales; family Capsulimonadaceae; genus JANXMY01. The sequence continues at coordinate 3,227 of JANLUQ010000092.1, forward strand.
CCTGGAAGCGCTGGTGTCGCGCCCGCCGTCAGGCCATGCTGAATAAGGCCCGTGCCGTGGCCGTGGTCACTGCGGCGACCTCCTCCACGGTCAGCCCCTTGGCGGCGGCGACCGCTTCGGCGATGGCGGGTAGGTAGGACGGCTCGTTGCGTCGCCCGCGCTTAAACTGCGGGGCGAGGTACGGGCAGTCCGTTTCCAGCAGTAATCTCTCCAGCGGGGCATAGGCGATGGCGGCGCGGACGGTCTCGGACTTCTTGAAGGTCGCCACCCCGCCGATCCCTAGATAACAGCCCGCGTCGAGACAGGCCCGCGCGGCCTCGGGATCCCCCGTGAAGCAGTGCATGACGATAGGTGCGGGCGTCCCCGAGGCGCGTAGGGCGGCGAGGATGTCTTCCTGCGCTTCGCGGTTGTGGATGATCAAGGGCAGGGTGGGGGACAGCTTCCAAGCGAACGCGATCTGTGCGGCGAAGACCTCCTGCTGGCGTCGGCGCGGGCTCGTGTCCCAGTGGTAGTCCAGGCCGATCTCGCCATAGGCGGTCACGCGGTCCGCGTTTTCACTGTGTAGGACCGCCAGTTCCGCCGCCGTTTCCTCGTTCCACTCCTCTGCCGACTCGGGATGAATGCCGACGGCGGCATAAACACCTGCGTTTGCTGTCAAGGCGACCGCGCTCCGGCAACTCGCCCGGTTATAGCCGATGCACAGCAGGCGGGTCACATGGGCTGCGATTGCCCGCTCCCGCGTCTCTTCCCGGTCGGCGTCGAAGTCTTCATGGTTCAGATGGCAGTGCGTGTCCACGAATTCAGGGATTATGCGTTCATTATACATGGGCTCATTATATCCGGTTTAGAGGGATGGCTGATGGGAACAATAGCCAAAATCCCCATTTAACGAGGCAGCATTTTTTTATGACCAACGAAATCGGCCCCGAGCGGAATGTGACGTACCGCGCGGTCGTCTTTCTGACCGCCCTCGCCGCCGCCTTCGGCTTCGGGCTGCTGGCGCTCCACTCCCCGGAAGCCGGTCCCGAGCTGAAGGCCCAGGATGTGCTGGCACGGCTCGCCCCGCGCCCCGCCCGGCCTGATGTCGTCATCGTCTCCCTGGACGGCAGCAGCGTCACCCACTACGGCTCCATCAAGTCCATGCCGCGCTCGGTCCTGGCGGCGGGCCTGCGCCGGATCGAGTCGGGCAAGCCGACCTCGGTGGTCTTCGACCTCGCCCTGACCGAGCGGAGGCGCTCCGGCGATGAGGGGCTGTGGAGGACGATGGCGAACAGCCGAAACGTCTTGCTCGGCATGGCTTATGATGCTGACCGACCACAGCGCTATACGCCTGACGACATCCGCTCGCTGGTCTTCCTGGAGAAGTTTGCCCTGGCGGGCAACTTGACCCTCGACGACCAGCTTCAAGAGTTTTCCTACTCCTTGTTCGAGCCGCCCGTCTCGGACTTCACCGGCGCGGCGCGCGGCGTCGGCGTCTTCGACCGCGAGACGGACTCCGACGGCGTTCTGCGCCGCTCCAGGCTCGTCTACCGCAGCACCGTTCAGTACCCAGCTGCCACCCAGCCCCTGCGTGGGAAGTTTCCACAGTCGCAGCTCGATGACGGCAAGCCAGTCGCGCTGACCAATCTCGCGCTGACGGCCGCTCTGAGTACCTTTCATGTGGACAAAGAGCGTGTCGCCGTTTCTTCGGGCAACAACATCCGCATTCTGGGCAATCTGACCCCGCCGGTCAGCATCCCCACCGGTATCCAGAGCCGGATGCTGATCCGCTACGCCGCGCCTGGCAGCCTGCCCACTTACTCGTTCCACGATGTTGCAACCGGGAAAGTCAAGCCAGACGCCTTCGCGGGCAAAGTCGTCCTCCTCGGCGCGACCGCGCCGGACGACGCGGCGACCAGCCTGGCTGTGACGCCGGTAGGCCGCCTCCCGCGCGTCGAGGTGACGGCGGACGCGCTTTCGACTATTCTCGACCGCTCCTATGTGCAGGTCGTGAGCGACAGCCGCTATCATCTGCTCGGCGTGATGATTCTCGTAGGCCTGCTGTCGGGCCTGCTGCTGATGCTTGTCAGCGGTGGCCGGGCCGCCCTCGTGACAGCCGCGCTCCTGCTGACCTATCTGCTCGCCTGCTGGGCTTTCTTCGTCCTGGGCCATTTGCTGCTGCCGATCTGGCCCGCCCTGCTCGTCTTCTTGACGACGCTTCTGGTCAGTCTCTTGCTGTATTTCGGCCCGCTGCGCCCGAGGATACTGACGCCTTCATCCACCTACATGCCGCCCCCACCGGACATGGTCCGCTAGTCGTTTCCGCGTCCTTTCGCAGATGCCGCCCTTTGTGCTATACTGAGACCAAGGGAGAGAGCAACGAACGTGGCGCTAGTCCGTCCTACTTCCACAGGAGTAAGTCCAAACCGGCTGTCTGGGCCTGCGCGCTGTGACCGGCGCACGAAGAACCTGGTCAAGCGGCTGCGACCCGGTATGGTCGCCGTCATTGACCACGCGGACCTAGACGCCCTGGCCGCGCGCGCCCTGGCCGACGCTCATGTGGGTGCGGTCATCAACGCCCAGCCTTTTATCAGCGGCAAGTACCCCAACCGTGGCCCCGCTGTACTCCTCGCTGCCGGGGTGCCGCTGTTCCAGCTTTCCGAGCCGGCCCAATTCACCCGGCTGCGCGAGGGGGCATCACTTGTCATTGACGAGTGTGGCGGGCTGTCCCAGGACGGCCGGTTGGTGGACGCGCTGACGCTTTGGGATGAGGCGCGGATCGCACGCGAAACGGCGGTGTCGCGGGCTAACCTGGGCAGTGAACTCGAGAAGTTCGCCCGCAACACGCTCCAGTACCTCGATGCCGACAAAGATCTGCTGCTCGACCCGACGGACGTCCCCGCCCTGCGCCGCATCAAGATGGCAGGCCGCCACGCCCTGGTGGTCGTGCGTGGCGAGGGGTACAAGGAAGACCTTGCGATGCTGGGCGGCTATCTGCAAGACCTGCGTCCGGTCCTGATCGCCGTAGACGGCGGCGCGGACGCCTTGCTCGAGATTGGCCGCCGCCCCGACATTATTCTGGGCGACATGGACAGCGTCTCCGACGACGCCCTGCGCTGCGGGGCGCAGCTCATCGTTCATGCCTACAAGAACGGCGACGCGCCCGGCCTGGACCGGGTGCATGCCCTCGGCCTAGAGGCAGATCTGTTCGCCGTGCCGGGGACCAGCGAGGACGCCGCCCTGCTGCTGGCCTATGAGCACGGCGCGGACTTGATCGTCGCCGTCGGAACACACTCCAACTTGGAAGATTTTTTGGACAAAGGCCGGGCGGGGATGGCGAGCACCTATCTGGTACGCCTCAAAGTCGGGCCGCGCCTCGTGGACGCACGCGGCGTATTCAAGCTGCATCAGCCCTCTCCACCGTTTATGGCGCATCTTGCCCTGCTTCTTGCCTTCTTGTTCGCCATCATCGTTCTGCTGCGTTACTCGCCCATGTGGGAGAATTTGGCGGCCATGCTTCACATCTGGTGGCGGCTCCGCGGCCACTGACACCTTGACCCATGCCTGCACCTGTGCTTGACCCATGCTTGACGCCCGCTACCATCTCTTTTACCTGATTGCCATCATCTTGATGCTCGCCTTTGGGATTCTCATTGGCGGTTCCTATTATGGCCCTATCCAGGTGAATCAGCAGAAGCAATTCGTGCAGGCGCTCGCCGCGCAGACAAACAAGGTCGTGCAGCAGCGTGATGAGGCGCGGGGCCGCGTCGCCAAAGATGAGGCCGCACTGGCCTCGATCCAGCCCACTCTGGTTCGCGGCAAGCTCGCCGGCAAACGGGTGATCGTGATCCAGACGGGAGACTATGCGGAGGCCGATGGGGCGGTGAACAAAGCCATCACCGATGCGGGAGCAACGGTGACTGCGACCGTCGTCCTGACTGACAAGTGGGGCACACTTACCCCCAAACAGCGCGCCGCGCTTTCCTCGGTTGCCGACACCATAGACCCCGCAGGTCAGGATAAGGCGCTGTTGGCCGCGCTGGCGACGGCACTGGCGGCAGGGGCGGAGGGGACGGCTACATTGGAAGCGCTGCAAGGGGAAAACCTCATCACGGAGTCCGGCGACTTATCCCAGCCATGTGCGCTCTTCGTCCTCGTCGGCGGGAAAAGCGATGACACGGCGGGCATGTCGCTGGACGGCCTGCTGCTCGACGGATTCAAGACGGTTACTGCCGCTGTCACCCTCGTGGGCTGCGAGCCGTTCGCGGCCGCCGCCTCGTCCATCCCTGCTTACCAGAGCGCGGGGATCGCGACCGTGGACTGCATAGACCTGCCGCTGGGGCAGATCGCCCTGCCCTTCGCCCTGCGCGGCGAGAAGGGCGACTACGGCCTGAAAGCGACCGCCAAGGAGCCGCTCCCCGACTCGCTTTCCGAGGCGGTCGGCCCATGAGTGACCTGCCGAGGATCTGCGCGCTCCTGCCCGCCCACAACGAGGCCGAGCGGATCGGGGTCACCCTCGCCGCCCTGCGCGCTCGCCCCGAGATCGGCGCGATCGTCGTGGTGGACGACGGCTCGACGGACGGCACGGCGGACAGGGCGCGGGAGGCGGGCGCCACCCTTGTGCTGACCCGCAAGAACGGCGGCAAGGGCGCCGCCCTCGCCGCTGCGTATGCCGCCGGGCGGGACCTCGCCGACGTCTTCCTGCTGCTCGACGCCGACCTGGGTGCCTCGGCGGGCGAAGCCATCAAGCTGCTGCCGCCGCTGCAATGCGGCGAAGCGGATATGACGGTCGGCCTGCTGCCGCCCGACCCCGACTTCGCCGCTTCCGGCAAGTCCGGCGGGCGCGGGTTCGTCGTCCGCCTGGCCCGCTGGGGCATCCGCCGCGGCACCGGGCTGACCTTCACGCAGCCCTTGTCGGGCCAGCGCGCCGTCCGCCGGGCCGTATTGGAGGCGCTGGGCGGGACGTTCGCGCCCGGCTTCGGCGTCGAGGTGGACCTGACAGTCCGGGCCGTCCGCGCCGGCTTCCGGGTGCTGGAAGTCCCGACCAGCTTCCGCCACAAGGTCACGGGCGGCGACTGGGTGGGTCTGCGCCACCGCGTCCGCCAGTTCTGCGATGTGGCCCGCATCGTTCTCGCTCCTACGAAGATATGACGATATGAAAGGCGCGAGATACCGATGTCTCTTCAAGCCAAGACCTTCCTCAACCTGCTCGCCGGCGGCCTGGCCGGCGTCCTCGCCTGGACCCTGACTGACCTGACCGGCTGGTTTGCCGACCTGCTGGACGGCTCCACGGTCATTGTCGGCGGCAAGTACCTCCTCTACGGCGCGATCTTCGGCCTGCTGCTCGGCTTGCTTCTCGCCGTCGTGGACTCGCTCTCACTGGACTCGCGCCGCCGCGCGACGCAGACCCTGGCGATCGGGGCGGGTATCGGAGCGTTTGGGGGCTGGGTAGGGCTGTGGCTCGGACAGACGGTGTATTCCCTGATCTACCCGCTGTCGGGCCTGAAGCCCGGCGAGCTGTTCCACACACCGGGTCAGTTCTTCGTGCTGCTCATCGGGCGCG
>JANLUQ010000095.1:0-2251 GCA_031363565.1 Armatimonadota bacterium
CGGACGGACGGATGATGCCTTTCCGCTTTGAGACCATCCATTTTACCCACACCAACCTGAACCATGTGCCGGACTCGGTTTTCGCCATCAAAATGAAGTCGGGCGACATCCTGGAGGACGACACCTCGCGGTATCGCATCGGGGCGAACGGGGAGCGCGTCCTGGAATGGCACAAGGACAGCGCGGCCTCGGGCGGAGTGCCCTTTGTCTGGCTGTCCGCCGCAGGCGTGGCCGTGCTGGCGCTCCTCGGCGGCGTCTTCCTCCTGCGCCGCCGCCGGCAAGGGCGTGCGGCATGACGCGCAAGGCCCCCTAATCCCCAATTCTGGGGGGACAGGACAGGACTTGAGAGACAGGACAGGCCGCAGTCATCTCCGGTTCCGAGCCCGGCTCCCCCTCCAAGTCCGGCTCCCCCAGAATTAAGGTTTTAGTGGGGTGGGGGCGGGGGGCCATCCGAGAATGCCCCCCTAGTGTGTAGGGGCAAGAATCAGGAAACACCACCATGCGACGGACAGGTTTCACGCTCATCGAGCTACTCGTCGTCATCGCCATCATCGCGATTCTCGCCGCCTTCCTGTTCCCCGTCTTCTCCAAAGTGCGGGAGAACGCGCGCCGGGCGAGCTGCCTGTCGAACATGAACCAGATCGGGCTTGCCCTGACGCAGTACACGCAGGACAACGATGAGACGCTGCCGACGCGGCGGCTGGGCATCACGGACCCGACGGAGGTCGAGTCGTGGCGGACCATGATCTATCCCTTCGTCAAGACCCCCGGCGTGTTCCAGTGCCCCTCCAACCCCAACGGCCGCCAGCCCGACTATAACACCACCCTGCCGGGTTCCACCGAGAAGGCCGGCCTGACCACCTCCTATGCGGCGGCGCGGTACGACGGGGCGGGGCTGGGCGGTTCGCACGGCGTCTTCCTCGACGACCCGAACACTTTGAACTCGGTCCCCGTGGCCCTCAGCAGCCTACAGACGCCGTCTAGCACGATCGAGGTCGTGGAGTCGACGTCGCCCTTCTCGGAGTTCGACGTGACGAAGCTGGGCTTCTTCGACCAGTGTTCCGGCTCCGGCCTTTTCGGCTCCGGCCTTTTCGGGTGCATGTTCGCCGGCCACACCGCCCGCACGAACTGCCTATTCTGCGACGGCCACGTCAAGGCGCTGCGGCCCCTCGAAACGCTGGACGCGGCGGAAGGCGGCGCGGGCACGGTCAACATGTGGACGACCGACAACAGCCCCCTCGCGTCCCCGGCAGACCGGGCCGCCGCCCTCGAAATACTGAAGGCGTCCGCCGACCACTACCCGCTGTGAAGTGGCCGGTCATGAGGCAGTCAGTGGAGGCGGTCTGCCGGGCCTGCCTGGGCGTCGCCGTCGCCGTGTACATCGTCGTCTTCTGCCGCCTCACCTTCGGGCTGTATGACCGCTACCAGATGATGGCCTTCGACCTGGGCATCTTCGATCAGGCTGCCTGGCTGATCAGCCAGGGACAGACGCCGTTCGTCACCGTGCGCGGGATACACCTGCTGGGCGACCATTTCAGCGTTTTTCTCCACCTCCTGGCCCCGCTGTACCGGCTCTGGGACAGCCCCAAGACCCTCCTGCTGGCGCAGACCGCCGCGCTGGCTTTAGGCGCCCTGCCGGTCTACGGGCTGGCCCGCCGCAAGACCGGCTCTGCGCCCGCTGCTCCATGCCCATTACGGCGCGACGCCGCCTGCCGCCCCGAGCTTCCTGCTCCGGCACCCGGCGGCGGCCTGGGCCGCGCTGAATGTCGGGCCGCACCGGGAATACCTGCTGCGACTGCTGGCCCCGCTCCTCTTCCTGCCGCTCCTCGCGCCGGAGATTTTGGTCCTCACCGTCCCCCTGCTGCTGGCGAACTTCCTCAGCAGTGACCCGTTCATGCGTGGCATTGAGGAGCACTACGCGGCCTCGATCACGCCATTCCTGTTCGCCGCCTTCGTCACCGGGGCGGGCCGCCTCTGCCGGCGGGGCGCTCCTGCATCGCGGCGCGGACCACGCCGCCGGGCTGTTGCTGCTGGAGAAACGCTCCGGGGTCCGCATCCGTACCGATCAGGATGTGGGAAAAGCGTTATCGAAATGGGTGGCCCTGTAGAGAGGCCACTCTCTCCCCATCCTGTTTCTTCTTTGGCCAAAAATGGTTGACTTTGATGGCATTTCTGGGTACAATGCGAGATATGGGCCGGTAGCTCAATGGTAGAGCACAATACTTTTAATATTGGCGTTCCGGGTTCAAGT
>JANLUQ010000108.1:0-13614 GCA_031363565.1 Armatimonadota bacterium
TGACCCGGAAGTCCGTGTCGCAGAACTCACAGGCCAGATTGCAGCCCGCTAAGCGCACGAAGACCGTCGCCTGCCCCGTCCGCCCGCCTTCGCCTTGCAGCGAGTAGAAGATCTCGACGACGGGCAGGCGGCCCTCCTTGACGACCCTCATCGCCTCTCGCGTCGCCTGGGCCGGGTCGGGCGTCGCGCCCCGATAGGCCTTGCCGGAAATCGTTTGCACCATACCTTTAGTATACCCGAACCGATTTGCCCGATTTTCCCGTTAGGAAGATATGAACAGCCGCCCGAAAGTCCCCTGGTCGCGCGGGGACAAGTTTCTGATGTTTCTCCTCGGCCTGATCCTTCCGATTATTTTGGGCCTCTTCTTCTGGTCCCGCGCCCTGGACCGGAACCCGGATGTCTCGGTCCCGACGCCGACGATGCCCGCGACAAACGCCCGCGATTACTACATCGCCGCGAGTAAGGCCGTGGTGGATGAGGGGAAGATCGAGGACGCCCGCGCCTCCCTGACCTCGACGGGCCGACTCTTCAACGGCAAGATGCCACCCTCTTTGGCCGACAAGGAGAAACTGGTGGCCGAGAACGCCGGGGCCGTTAAGACCCTGCACACCGGGCTCCAGTACCCCTATCAGGAAACTCCGTACAGGTCATTCAATGCCCCGTTCCCGCACTACCAGAAGATCACGGCGCTGGCACGGTTCCTGTCCCTGGAAGGGCAGGTGGACGCCGAAAGGGGTGACTGGAAGGGGGCCATGAGTGCCGACTTGGACGCCATTCAAATAGGCGAACAGTTGCCGCACGGCGGGCCTCTCATCGGGATGCTGGTCGGCGACGCCTGCCAGGCCATCGGGCGTCAGCATTCTTGGGCGGCGGTAGACCATCTTGACGCTGACCAAACGCGGGCGGCGGCGGCACGTCTAAAGGCCATCCGTGCCGGCCATGTGCCGTTCGCGGACGTACTGCAAGAGGAGGAATGGGCGCACCAGGCCGGCCTCCTGGGGATGATGCGGCGCCGCGACTGGCCTGGCGACATGCTCGCCGGAGGCGATCCTCAGGCCGGTGGCGATCCCCATGAGGATGGGACCTCGGCATTTTGGCAGGTCACGGCAGCCCGCATCCGGCTGACCGGCAAGCGGGCGATCATGGCAAATTACACCCGCTATACCGACGAGTCCATCGCGAATGCGCGCCGGCCCTATGCGGCCCGCCCCCCCGCCCCCGAGTTTCCGAATGACCCCATGAGCCAACTCCTGCTGCCGGTCTTCGCCGGGGTTCAATTGAGCGAAGTGAATGCCGACACGCAGAACGCGCTCCTCTTGACCACCCTGGCCCTGCATGCCTACAAACTAGACCACGGTGCGTATCCGGCCACGCTGTCTGCGCTCACACCACGCTATCTTCAATCCATTCCCACCGACCCGTTCGCCCTGTCCGGGCCGTTGTGTTACAAGCGCACCGGCATGAGCTATCTGCTCTACAGCGTCGGCCCGGACGGCAAGGACGACGGCGGCGCGGCGATCTTCGACCGCACGAAGCCGGCGAAACCGAGTCCCATGACCGCCGGGGGGAACGACCAGCGCCGCTTGGTAGAGGAAAACAGCCGAGGCGACATCGTGGCCGGTGTCAACACGAACTAGGACAGGAACAAGCGGGAGGGCGGGGAGTCCCCGCCCCTACGCCATGCACATGATGGCTGTGTAGGGGCGAGGTCCCCTCGCCCTCCTTCGTTCCGGTTCCTCTACCGGTCCGGCGTCACCCGTTCCACGGGTGCGCCTTGTTCTTCGCCGGGTTAGTCGGGTCACCCCCCTGCCCCGTCTCGTCTGCCGAGCGGGTGCTATCCGGGTCTACGTCCCCGGCGGGCAGCTCGTCGCCCGCCGTCGTCGTGTCGTTTGTGGTCGTGTTGGGGATGATCCCCTCCGCCGTGTCCGTCGTCTCGACCTGGCCCATACTACCCTGTCCCATTCACGCCCTCCTCTTCCGTCTTGGAGGGTTCGGCGGCGGCGTTGGGTGCGGGGTACTCCCCCCCACTGTGGCCCATGCCCAGGACACTGTGCGCCGGGGCGTCTTTGCCGCCGGGCGCTTCAGACGAGCCGCTGCCCGTCTGGTGCGGGTCCTGCGGGTGCGTCTCGTCGGGTTCGGTGACCGGTGTGTCTTTGGTTAGCTGCAAGGTGTCATCCTCCTCAATGGTCTGAGTTTACCCGCGCCTCGATTGACGACAAACACGCGAAGCGACATGCAAGGCCGCATGACAGGGGTAGAGCATTCGCATATTACGTCTTCTCAGCCGGTGCCTCTAGTTCCTCCTGTCCCAGCTTCTCCGCCGCCTCGTGTTCCGCCGCGATGGCTTGCAGCTCCTCATCGGTCACGCGGCACTGAAGGTGGCGCATGAGCTGGATCACCAGGTCGGTGTTGTGTTGCAGATGCTTCAGGATGACCACGATCTCCTGTTCGGCCTTCTGGTTGATCTCGAAGTCCAGTTGCGCCCGGATTTCCGAATGCCGGCTCTGGACGTTCTGCCCCACCATGATAAGCGGCATCAGCAGTATCTGGATGACGTTGCTGATCAGCAGGTACGCGACAAACGCCGGGAAGGGGTCAAAGGACTTCCAGTGCAGCCCCGGCACCTCCGAGGCGAGGATGTTATAGCCCGTCCACAGGATAGTCCAAATCAGGATGGCAAGAAAGAACCCCATCGAGCCGATTTTGTCGGTGATGGCCGCCGCCAGCTTGTCCAGCGGGCTTAACCCCTCCTGGTAGATATCATTAGCATTGACGGCGGGCGTCTGCGGATGCGTGTAGTGCATCCGCAGACGCTCCCAGAGGTCAGCGCGGTCGTGATTGCCCGCCTCTTCCGGGACTATCGGCAGTGAATTGGAAACAGACATGAGAAGGCCCCCTCGGCGGTTTATGCCTAGAGATTCGCCGTCAGACAGGGAAAATCCTTTGCAGCAAGCAGCCTCTACTGATGACGCTGGGGCCGCGCCTGGGATATAACACCCCTGCCCACCCGTAGAACAAAGAGAGGGGCAGGGCATTGAAGTGAACCCCTCTGTCCTAAACCTCCGTCCCCTGGACGGTCGGCGCAGCCTCTCAGGCAGGCATTTCAATGCCCGGCTTCCACGCCCGACGTTGCCTCACTTGACTATCCCTCGCTCCCACTAGTATACTAAAGCCAATAACTCAGGAACCGAGCACAGACACACAATGGCGTTGGACGAGAAATATAACTTCCGCGAGATCGAGGCGAAGTGGCAGGCGCGGTGGGCCGAGGCCGACCTGTACCACGCCGTCATGGACCCCACCAAGCCCAAGTATTACGGGCTGGAGTTCTTTCCCTATCCCTCCGGGCAAGGGCTGTCGGTCGGGCACTTCAAGAACTATGCGCCCACCGACGCCTTCCTGCGGCTGAAGGCGTTGCAGGGCTACAACGTCCTGCACCCGATGGGCTGGGACGCCTTCGGGCAGCCCGCCGAGAACGAGGCCATCAAACGGCAGCGCAATCCCGGCCCGATGGTGGCCGAGTTCGCAGCCACCTACAAACGGCAGATGAACCTCATCGGCATGGGCTATGACTGGGACCGCGAGATCAATTCCAGCGACCCCGCCTACTACAAGTGGACGCAGTGGATCTTCCTGCTGCTCTACAAGCGGGGCTTGGCCTATAGGCAGAACGCGCCGGTCAACTGGGATCCGGTGGACAAGACCGTCCTGGCGAACGAGGAAGTCGTCAACGGGCGCGGCTGGCGCAGCGGCGCGCTGGTCGAGAAAAAAAACATCCCCCAGTGGTATCTGAAGATCACGGCCTACGCCGACCGCCTGCTGAACGGCCTGGACACGCTGGACTGGTCCGAGGGCATCAAGCAGCAGCAGCGCAAGTGGATCGGGCGCAGCGAAGGGGCGGAGGTCCACTTTCAGATCGCCCCCCCCGCCCCCACTAACGGGGGAGCCGGAGACGTAGGGGCGCCGCTTGCCGCGCCCTCTGCTCCTGACATTTCCCCTCATGCTCCCCCGCATGCTTCTCCTCATGCTCCCTCTCACGCTCCCCCGCATGCTCCCCCATTATTGGGGGCGGGGGGGGCCACCTCCCTCACCGTCTTTACCACGCGCCCGGACACGCTCTGGGGGGCGACCTTCCTGGTCATCGCCCCCGAGCATCCTCTGGTCTCCATTCTGACGACGGCGGACCAAAAAGACGCCGTGGCGGCTTATGCGGCGCGGGCAGGGCGCGAGACCGAGATGGACCGGCAGGCGGAGGGCCGCGAGAAGACGGGCGTCTGGACGGGTGCGTATGCCACCAACCCCGTCAACGGGCAGCCGGTCCCCGTTTGGATCGCCGACTACGTCCTGATGGGTTACGGCACCGGCGCGATCATGGCCGTCCCCGCCCATGACCAGCGCGACTTCGATTTCGCCCGCAAGTTCGGCCTGCCCATCGTGCCCGTCTATCAGGAGCCGGGGCAGGAAGTCAGCGGTGAGACGATGACGGCGGCGACCACGGACAAGGGCGTTTTGGTCCACTCCGGGCCGTTCGACGGGCTGGCCTACAGCAAAGAAACGGCGCGGAAAGTCGCCGAGTGGCTCCAGTCCGACGGGCTGGGCAAGCCGGTCGTCACCTACCGCTTCCGCGATTGGCTGCTCTCCCGGCAGCGCTACTGGGGCGTCCCGATCCCGATTATCCACTGCCCCTCCTGCGGCGATGTGCCGGTGCCTGACGACCAGTTACCGGTCGTCCTGCCGCCGGTCGAGCACTATCAGCCGACCGGGACGGGCGAAGGGCCGCTGGCGAGCATCGCAGAATTTGTCGAAACGAACTGCCCCGTCTGCAATGGGCCGGCCCGGCGCGAGACGGACACCATGGCGGGCTTCGCCTGCTCTTCGTGGTACTTCCTGCGCTTCGCCGACCCGCACGACGCCGACGCCCCTTTCTCCCGCGAGGCCGTAGACTACTGGCTGCCTGTGGACACTTATGTCGGCGGTGCGGAACACGCCGTCATGCACTTGCTGTATGCCCGCTTCTGGAACAAGGTGCTGTTCGATGCCGGGATGGTCGGCTTCGATGAGCCGTTCACCCGCCTGCGGAACCAGGGCATGATGCTGGCCTACACGCCGGGCCGCAAGCCGTCGGCGGGTGAGGAGGGCGAAGAAGAGACCGAGGAGAAGATCGAGGACTGGAAGGCGGTCAAGCCCGAGGATCTGGCCCGCTTCGACCCGTCCGAGATCAGCTATCGGTGGGCGAAGATGTCCAAGTCAGCGGGCAACGTCGTCACCCCCGATGAGGCTGCCGAGCGGTTCGGCGCGGACAGTCTGCGCGTCTACGAGATGTTCGTCGCGCCCTTCGAGGAGACCGTGCAGTGGAGCGAGGAGGGCATCCGGGGATCGTCCAAGTTCCTGGCCCGCGTCTACCGCCTGGTTGCGTCGTGGGCTGGCGGCTGGGCGCCCGACTGGCGAGCAACGGCCGCTGAGGCAACCGGCAAAGACCGGGACCTGCGCCGTAAGACGCATCAGACCCTGCTGCGCGTCGCCGATGATCTGGAAAGCTTCCGCTTCAACACGGCAGTGGCGGGCCTGATGGAGTGGGTCAACACTGCCTACGAGGTCGCAAATGCCCTGCCGTCCGGCACGCGCTCCGCCGCCCTAGATGAAGCAATCGAGTACCTAACCCTTGCCCTTGCCCCCTTCGCGCCGCACCTCGCCGACGAGCTCTGGACGGAGGGCCTGGGCCAGTCCGGATTCCTGTACCGGCACCCGTGGCCGCAGGCTGACCCGGAAGTCGCCAAGAAGGACGAGATCACACTCGTCGTCCAGGTCAACGGCAAGGTACGCGACAAGATGACCGCCCCTGCCGACGCCGATCAAGACGCCCTGAAAGCGCTGGCCCTTGCCAGTCCAAAGGTGGCCGAGGCTTTGAACGGCAGCACCCCCAAGAAGGTTATCGTCGTTCCAGGCAAGCTGGTGAATGTAGTGGTGTAGAAGCCACCCCAGCCCCTAACAATCAGGGAGCCGGAGACGTAGGGGCGCCGCTTGCCGCGCCCTCTGCTCCTGACGTTTCCCCTCATGCTCTCTTCATGCTCCCCCGCATGCTCCCCCATTATTGGGGGCGGGAGGGCTTAAGCGACGCCGCCAGCTCTTCAGGCCGCTGCGACCCGATCAGGACGCGGCGGCCATCCTGAAGCGTCAGGCGGACGCCCCGGTCGCCGCGCGCGTTCAGAGCAACTGAGGAACCAAAACCACGGATGCCCCAGCCGCCGTAGTCGGCGATCGGTGAGTAGGTCACGGCCTCGGCGGAAGCGATGTCGGCAAGGGCGATACGCCGCCGGTAAAGTGGGAACAACGCGCCAAAGCTGACCGACAGTTCCGTGTCGGTGACGGCTGTCCGCTCATACAGCAGATTGAACGTCAGGCCGAGCGGCAGGACAGGCCAGATCAGGCCCGCCTTGGCGACACCGACGGCGACGGCGATGGCGACAGTTGATAAGCCCAGCACGCCATATGCGAGAGCAGAGAACGACTGCGTCTCGGTGAACCTTGTCATTCGGGTGTCCTCCTAAAGACGAAGACACCGGCCACTCGAAATAGTTGCGCTCGCCCCATATCACGGAGGAAACATCATGCAGGACGCCCGAACCCGCCTTGCGCTGCTCATCGTCTGTCTCGTCACACTGCTTGGCAGCGGGTTCGTCCTGCTGGCAGGCCGCCGGGCAACACCACCACCCATCATGATCAGCCCACCGCCTCCCGAAGCAGCGGCTGCCGCGCGGCCCACAAAATCGTCCCTCGCGGCACCGCGAACCGCGCCGAGCCTGTCCGCCCGTCTTTATGTAGATGTGGCTGGGGCAGTTCGCCGCCCCTCGCTCTACGTCCTCCCGCCGGGGAGCCGCGTCATGCAGGCCATTCTCGCCGCCGGCGGTCCCACGCGCGAAGCTGACATGGACGCCGTCAACCTCGCCGAGAAAGTGGCCGACGGCGAAAAGGTCTTCGTGCCAAAGCGCGGCGTCACGCCGCCACAGTCCGCACGAGAGGATGCCCAGACATCGGCTGTTCCTAATCATACGGCGGCCAAGCCCGCCAAAGGGCTGCAAGCGGGGCGCAGGGGCAAGATCGCAGCGGACTCAGGCGAGCAGATCGCGCTGAACACCGCCACCGAGGCCGATTTGCAGCGCCTGCCCGGCGTCGGCCCCAGCATGGCTGGACGCATCCTCGCCTACCGTCAGCAAGTCGGCCGTTTCGAGAAGATCGAGGACCTGATGATGGTCACCGGCATCGGCCCCAAGAAGTTCGCCAAGATCGTCCCATTCGTCAAGCCGGACTGATGAGCCAAACAAAGAAGCAGGTATAATGTCGAGGCACTAATCTTCAAAGGAACGACTTAATCATGTCAGTAACGGCCATTTCGCCGATTGATGGGCGCTACGCGGCCCAAACGGAAGACCTCGCGCCCGCGTTCTCCGAGTATGCCCTGATCAAGTACCGGGTGCAGGTGGAAGTGGCGTGGCTCTTATTTCTGGCTGAACAGCCCGGAATCACCGATGTCCGGCCACTTTCCGACGAGGAGCAGAGCTTTCTGCGCGCCATCGTCACGGGGTTTGATCCGGCTCAAGCCGACCGCGTGAAGGAGATCGAGCGGACCACGCGCCATGACGTCAAAGCCGTCGAGTATTATTTGCAGGAGCGGCTGCGGAACACATCCCTGAGCGATGCCATTCCCTACATCCATTTCTGCTGCACCTCGGAGGACATCAATAATCTCGCCTATGGGTTGATGCTCCAAAGCGGCATCGCCGGGCACTGGCTGCCGCTGGCGACCCAACTGGTGGACCGAGTCGCCGGGCTGGCAGAGCAGACGCGCGAAGTCGCCATCCTCGCACGGACCCACGGCCAGCCGGCCAGCCCGACCACACTGGGTAAGGAGCTTGCCGTCTTCGTCGGCCGCTGGCGCCGTCAGCTCCGCTTGATCGAGGCCGCCGAATATCTGGGCAAGTTCAACGGTACGGTCGGCAACTTCCACACCCACTCCATCGCCTACCCCGACCTGCCCTGGGAAGACCTGTCACGCGCCTTCGTCGAGCGCCTGGGGCTGACATTCAATCCGCTGACGACACAGATCGAGTCACACGACTGGATCGCCGAGCTGGCCCATGCCTTGGTCCGCTTCAACACCATCACCCTGGGCTTCGACCAGGATGTCTGGACCTATATCTCCCTGGCCTATTTCAAGCAGCACGCCGTCGCCGGCGAGGTCGGCTCCTCGACCATGCCGCACAAGGTCAACCCGATCAATTTCGAGAACTCCGAGGCCAATTTGGGCGTGTCCACTGCACTGCTGACCCACCTCGCCGCCAAGCTCCCCGTCTCCCGCCTTCAGCGCGACCTGACCGACTCCAGCGCCCTGCGGAACCTTGGAACCGCCATCGCCCATTCTTTCGTTGCCCTGCATTCTACCCTGCGCGGCCTGGGCGTCCTCGAGGTCAACCAGGCTGCCATCTCGCGCGACCTGGATAACGCCTGGGAAGTGCTGGCCGAGCCGATCCAGACGGTCATGCGCCGCGTCGGCACTCCCGACGCCTACGAGCGTCTGAAGGAACTGACGCGCGGCGCGAGCATCACCAAAGAGGGCATCCAGGCATTCATCACCGGCCTGGATCTGCCCGAAGACGACAAGCAGCGCCTTCTGCACCTGACCCCAGCCACCTATATAGGGCTGGCCGCCCAGCTCGTGCGGCACGTGCAAACGTGAGAATGAACCAAGCGGCCTCTGGCGCGTCACTGCGATAAATGGTATAATGACTGCACAGGCATTTGTACGATGGACATGGAGACTGGGAATGGATACTACTACGATGCTTTATAAAGTGATGCTGCATGAATCGGAGGAAGGCTACAGCGTTTCCTGCCCGTCTCTGCCGGGCTGCTGTTCGCAAGGCGAAACCGAGGAAGAAGCCATCGAGAATATCCAGGAAGCGATCTCTAGAGTATAGTGCGGTCCTCGCGGAGAACCAGGCATGAGAAGCCGGAAGATATTCAGTCTTGGGTGGGCCGCAGTCATCCTGATAGCCATCTTTATTGGCCGTTCGGTAGAGGCACAGGCGGGCGAAATACAAACACCCTGGACGAGTATCACTCGGAACTTCTACCCCCCCTGGAAGTTGGGACACGTTTACCACATCACGGGACATCTGGCGCCCTCGGTGTCAGGGACTCGGCCGGAGCCTCCCGTTACGGCGGTCGTCGCCTCCGGCAAGTGTCGCGTGTCCCATTTTACGGCAAAGCTATGGAAGCCGGGCCGGTCGAACTTTCTGCTGGTCAACTATGACTATGTACCGTTAGATGCCGCGACGCTGCACCCGCATATCATTCATCTGTTGAACAAATCCGGTGGGGTAGCCTCCGAGATGACGTACATAGCGAACGAAAATTAAAGAAGTTTGCGATAACGAACGGGAGACACAATGGCGCAGGTTAAGGTTTATGTGACGCTCAAGCCGTCCCTGCTGGACGCACAGGGCAAAGTCGTACAGGGCGCTTTGCAGCAGCTCGGCTACGGCGGCGTGGAGCAGGTGCGGATCGGCAAGTATGTGGAAATGACGGTGGCGGACGGGTCGGAGATGGAGGCGCAGATCCGGGAGATGTGCGACAAACTGCTGGCAAATCCGGTCATCGAAGATTACCGCTATGAGGTGGTCGCGTGAAGTTTGGAGTCATCAAGTTTCCAGGCTCTAACTGCGATCAGGACGCCTATCACACCCTCAAAGACGTCATGGGCCAGCCGGTTGAGTATCTGTGGCACCAGGATGCCGACCTCAAAGGTGTGGACTGCGTCGTCGTCCCCGGCGGCTTTTCCTATGGCGACTATTTGCGCTGCGGGGCCATCGCGCGGTTCGCGCCCGCCATGGCGGCGACTCAGGAGTTCGCGGCTGCTGGCGGCCTGGTGCTGGGCATCTGCAACGGTTTCCAGGTGCTCTGCGAGTCCCATCTATTGCCCGGTGCCCTGATCCGTAACGACAATCAAAAGTTTGTCTGCAAGCAGGTCCACCTGCGGGCCGAAAACACGGACACTCCCTTCACGAACACGCTTGCGGCGGGCCAGATACTGCAAGTCCCCATCGCGCATGGCGAGGGCAAGTATGTCTGCGACGACGCCACGCTTGGGGAACTGAAAGCAAAGAACCGGGTGATCTTCCGCTACTCGGACCCAGCGGAACTCTCGGCAGGGGTGCCGACGAGCAGTGCGAACCCGAACGGGTCAAAGGACGATATCGCCGGCATCGCCAATGAGGGCTTCAATGTCCTCGGCCTGATGCCTCACCCGGAGCGGGCCGCCGACCCGGCCCTCGGCTCCGGCGATGGCCGCGCGATCTTCGAGTCGCTGCTGCACTTCTGGCGGTGAACGACAGAGTCCGAACGATTGGGAATCTGAACGATGGGGGGATGATCTTGCCGGCGAGGCCCGGTATTCACCAGCATTCGCCGGAGTCTGACCGACCCCGGCACGGCGCAACATTAGGGAGCAATTATCAATGAGAACTGTGGACGTGCTGCTGTATGAAGGCGTGGATGAACTCGACTTTTGCGGTCCTTACGAGATCCTGGCATCCTGCCGCCGCGTCATAGACGGACGGTGGAGCGAGAAACCGGCGTTCCAGGTGCAGACGGTCGCGGACCGGCGCGCGACCGTGCAATGCGCGCACAAACTTTGTATCCTTCCCGATAAATCTCTGGCTGAGGCGTTCGACGCTGACATCATCATCGTTCCCGGCGGGCCAGGCTCGCGCAAAGACAACCTGCCGCTCCACGTCATGGAGTTCCTGCGGAAAGCGAGCGACACCGCAGAAGTGATCGCCTCGGTCAGCACAGGCGCGTTCATCCTCGCGCGGACGGGCCTGGCCGACGGGCACCGAATGACGACACATGCCTCCCATTTGGAGACCTTGGCGAAGGCATATCCGACCATCAAAGTCATGAGAGGCTCCCGCGTGGTCAGCAGCGGCAAGACCATCATGTCCTCCGGGGGCATCTCGGCGGGGCTTGACCTCGCCCTCGCCATCATCGAGCGGTTCGAGGGCAAAGAAACGGCGAAGCTTGCCGCCAAGCGCCTCGAATGGACCGGCAACTGGGCTGAGACCCCCTGCCATTCGGTAACGGTGGCGGCCACACCCCGTCCAGCAGCGGCGGCCCCCGTGTCGAGCGGCCCAGCCATCGTCCGTCGGTAGCAGAAGAGAAGCATGAAAGCCTGGGGAACATGAAAGCTTGGGGAATCGCCTTTTGGATCAGCCTCGGCACGCTCGTTGACCATCTCTGGCTGGGCGCAGGCCACATCGGCACGACGCCGCTCGTGCTGCTCCTGCTGGTCGCCGCATTGGGCTGGGGATGGACCGCGCTCATCACGGGTGGGCGCGCCCTTCTTCGCCGCGGCGCTTCCTTGCTGCTCGGACGCCCCCTGCCCCTGCCGCGCACCGATCCCAGGGCACTGGCCGAAGAAGTCGCCGCCCTGAACGCGCAGATCGCCCAGCTCCGGGACACGGCCACATCCTTCGACGTCTCTTTCGACCACGCCCTGGAGCGGATGGACGAGCGCCTGCGCCGCGTCGAGCAGCAAGCACCCAATATCCAGATCAAGCGCGGCTGATCGCCGAACGCAAGAAAAACGCAAGAAAGCGGCGAGAGGATCGTTCCTCTCGCCGCTTTCTTGCGTTCTTGGTGGTCGGGGTGACAGGACTCGAACCTGCGACCTTGAAGCCCCCAGCTTCACGCGCTAACCAACTGTGCTACACCCCGAACTTGCCTCAAACATTCGCAGGAACATTGTAGCAGATACAAAGGGCTTTGTCAACTGTCAGTATCGGGATTAAGTCGCTGCCGGGTACACTGGATGGAACGAACCAAGCAGGAGCGAACGTGACCCGCATTTTACTGGCCCGCCATGGCGAAACCGAGTGGAACGCCATCCACCGCGTCCAAGGCTGGACCGATATCCCCCTCAGCGAAAAAGGCCACGCCCAGGCCGAAGCATTGGCGAAGCGCCTGGCCCGCACTCGCCTTGACGCTGTTTACAGCAGTGACTTATCCCGCGCTGTTCAGACCGCCGCGCCGTCCGCCGCCCGGCACGGACTGATAGTCCAGACGATGCCCGAGCTTCGCGAGAAGGGATTTGGAGACTGGGAAGGGCTGAATCAGGCCGACCTGGAGCGCGACTACCCGGAGTTATGGCACCGGTATCATGTCGCCCGAGATCTCACGGCCCTCGTCCCTGGCGGCGAGACCTGGCCGCAGGTTCAGGAGCGGCTGGCCGCCGTTCTGCGCCGCATCCTGGCGGCCCACCCCAACCCTGAAGAGACCGCGCTGCTGGTCGGACATGGCGGTTCCAGCCGGATGCTGGTCCTGGAAGCCTTGCAGACTACCCTCCCCACCCTCTTGTGCCTGCACCTCGATAACGCCTCCCTAAGCCGCCTGGACTTCCACAAAGCGGGCGATAGCCGCGTCATGTTCCTCAACGACACCAGCCATTTGGAAGGGCTGGCCCCATGACAGACCTTGTTCTCGGTCTCGACGGCGGCGGGACCCAGACCCGCGTCGCGGTCGCCACGGCATCGGGCGAAGTGATCGGCCAGGGCCGGGCCGGGGCATGCAACCTAGCCGCCGTGCCGCTGCCTGACGCACTCGCCGCCGCCCTCGCCGCCGCCGATCTCGCCTTGGCGGAAGCCAGGCAGAGCCGTGCCGACATCACGGCCCTCTGCGCCGGCGTCGCTGGCGTCTCTTTCGCCCAGCGCCGCGACCAGTTCCAGGCCGGCCTCCAGTCTGCCTTTCCGCGCGCCCGCGTCGCCGTCGAGCCGGATTATACCATCGCGCTGGCCGGGGCGACCGAGGGTGCGCCCGGCGTGATCGTCATCGCGGGGACCGGCTCGGCGGCCTATGGCGAGAACGCCCAGGGCCAGTGTCACAAGACCGGTGCTTATGGCTACCTCATAGATGACAGCGGCAGCGGCTATGGCGTAGGCCGCGCCGCTCTCGTCGCTGTCCTCCGCGATGCCGATGGGACGGGCGAGCCGACCTGCCTGAGCACCCGCATTTTGGAAGCGTTGGGCCTGTCCGCCCCCACTGACCTCATCCCCGGCGTCTACGGCGGAGAGCTTACCCGCATCGTGATTGCGGGCCTGTCCCGCACCGTCGCCGCCGCTGCCCTGGAAGACGAAGACGTCGTCGCCCGCGCCATCCTGATGCGGGCGGGCGGGGCGCTGGCGCACCTCGCCCACGGGATCGCCCTGCGCCTCTTCGCCGATGCCGATACCCCCTATCCCGTCGTCCCCATCGGCGGCCTGTGGAGCGCGGGCGACCCCTTGACCGACGTTTTCACCCGCTCCCTCCGCCGCTTCGCCCCGATGGCCGAGTGGGGGCCGCCCCTCCACTCCCCGGTCGAGGGAGCCATCCGCCGGGCTTTGCTGCTTCCGGCAGACAATGAAAAAAGTCGTCAGGCCCCTTGACACCCACCGACCGATTGAGGTATATTCTACTTCGTTCAGCCGCATTGTTCGGGCACATTCCTTGGGGGTGTAGCTCAATTGGTTAGAGCGCTGCCCTGTCAAGGCAGAGGTCGCCGGTTCAAGTCCGGTCATCCCCGTT
>JANLUQ010000153.1:0-2656 GCA_031363565.1 Armatimonadota bacterium
GAACGGCAGGTCTGGGGGGCCTGCGGCCAACCGGTCTGCGACCGGAAGATTAAGACAGGGATTCTCTCTCGCCCGCAGGGCGGTCGGCGTCCCGCCCCCCAGACGGGTCGTTTACGGCCCGGTCACAGTCCGTGCGTAACACCAGTTAGTTAAGTTAGATTTTAAACTCTCAGAAGTAGCAGAACCCAGCTATTTCATTAGTCACGAACGAATATCGGGAATACAAAATCTAACTTAACTGGACACTAGGGCGGTGACGAACAAGCCGAGGCCCGCCAAGGTCAGGAAGAAGGTCACGAAATGCCTGTTGTATGAGAGGAACAGGACAGGGAGCGTTGACAGCAGGGCCGCCGGCATCAGGACGGTCATGAGTGGAGCCAGATTCAGCCTCATCCGGCGCACAATCGCGAGAAAGACATCCGGTTCGAAGGTGGCGTTAGACCTACTCAAACCCACCCAGGGTCCCCAGAACATTCCGGCGACCAGGGCAGAGAGGACGATGCTGACAAGCTCACATATCTTCAGCGTCATGGTTCCCGCCATCACTCGTGATGCGCCGCCATGTGTTCCATGAATCCGAGGACGTGGGAGAGGCCATCTTCGGAAAAGACTTCGTCGATTCCCTCCGCTGCCCCGACCGCGGCTTCCTCCGCACGGGCGAGCATCGCGGCCTCGTAGCCCCGGATCGCTGTTCGCCAGTCCTCTTTTCCCACCAGCGCGAGGGCGAGATCGGCCGCGTCCCGCGTGGCGCGATTTGCACCCTCGCCCGAGAAAGGGGACATCAGATGGGCTGCATCGCCGAGGAGGGTAACGCTGCGGCCTTCGCACCATGCCAGAAATTGCATGACCTGGCGGGCATAGGCGCGGCGGGTTATGGATGTTGGGATTGCGGATGTTGGCGGCGAAGAACTCTAGGAAGCGCTCCGGGGCTGCGGGACCGCTGGCCGTAATGATCGCCGGCATTGATGGCCTGGCGCTGTCCAGTTCCGTCGGCAGAAAGGCCTACGCGGGAATGATCTCCATTGGGTTTGCTATGTCCATCGGTCGGCGCTCCGGTTAAACGTGAGCAAGCTTTTATTTAGTAGCGTCATTAAGAACAAGGAGGACAGCAAACAAGAGAAGACTGTAACAGTCCATTTGCTTCCAAAATACTGTAGCAGATTACCCGTAATAAAGAAGCCAAACGAATTTGCTCCGAGCACAACTAGTGTCTAGTTAGATTGATTTCTTGTCTATAATCAGGTATGCTTTGGCATGAGCAAACCTGTCACCGTCTCTTTGACCGACGACCAACGCACCTCGCTCCGGGGCCTGACCGGCTCCGGCAGCAGCCCCGCCCGTGTGCAAACACGCGCCCGCATCCTGCTCCTGGCCGACCGCAGCCAAGGCCACCGGCGCACCGACGCCGACATCGCCGCCGCCCTGCTGGTCTCCAAGCCGACCATCGGCAAGACCCGCCGCCGGTTCGCGCTCGCCGAGGCGCAGGGGAAAGACGGCCTGGAGGCAGCCCTGTCCGAGAGGCCGCGCCCCGGCCAGACGCCCAAAGTGACTGGCGACATCGAGGCGCATCTGGTGACGCTGTGTTGCAGCGACCCGCCCGAGGGCGCCGCCCGCTGGACCCTGCGCCTGCTGGCAGACCGGATCGTGGCGGCGGGGCATCTGGAGAGCCTCTCGCATGTGACGGTCGGGGCGCGGCTAAAAAAAATGCGCTTAAACCCTGGCAGGTGAAGTCCTGGTGCATCGCCAAGCCCTCCGCGCGGTTCGTGTCCAAGATGGAGGACGTGCTGGAAGTCTACCAGCGGCCCTACGACCCCAAGCGCCCTGTGGTCTGCCTGGACGAGAAGAGCAAGGAGCTTCACACAAAGCCGCACGGCTCCCTGCCCCCGGAACCCCGGACGGAGGCCGGGCCGGGGAAGCCCCGACGGGAGGACTACGAGTACGCGCGCAACGGGACGCGCAACCTGTTCCTGTGGGTGGAGCCTCTGACGGGCCGGCGTCAGGTCTGCGTGACCGAGCGGCGCACAGCCCTGGACTTCGCCCAGCAACTCCGGGCGCTGGTGGCGGCCTACCCGGACGCGGAGCGGGTGGTTCTGGTGACGGACAATCTGACCCCAATAAACCCTAACACGCACAGCCCGGCCTCTCTGTATGAAGTGTTCGCGCCCGAAGAGGCGCGGCAGATCGCCCAGAAGATCGAGTGGCACTACACGCCTGAGCACGGGTCGTGGCTGAACATGGCCGAGACCGAGCTGTCCGTGCTGGGGCGGCAGTGTCTGAACCGGCGGATCGCGGATGCGGGGACGCTGGCCCGCGAAGTGGCCTGCTGGCAGGAGCGGCGGGACCGCGCGCAGACGCCGATCCGCTGGCAGTTTACCACCAAAGACGCCCGGATCAAGTTATGGCGGCTCTACCCGCAGACTTAACGAATTAATCTAACTGAGCACTAGACTTTATCCATTCTGCTGGTCAATACGCAGAGAAAGTCAACAACTATGAAGGAGTTTTTGCATATCGGTCAAAATCACGACATCCAAAAACTCGATGTTGAAGTTTTGCGATTTATCTTTTACTCTCAAGCCGCTCGATCGGGCCAAGCTGAAAAATGGATAAAGTCTAGCTTAGGCTGTGACCTGGTTCTGGGGGGTGGCAACCCGGG
>JANLUQ010000154.1:0-7766 GCA_031363565.1 Armatimonadota bacterium
CTTGGAGGGCGTCCTGTGCCAGCGCGACATAGCGGCGGGCGGTGTCCGCCGTGCGGGCGTAGCCGTCGTGGCGCGCGATGGTATCGCGGACATTGGCAATCTCCGCATCGGTCAGCGCTTCCGGCTCCTGCAAGATGTGCAGCAAGTCGCGCCGCTCGGTTTTGGTGACGTCATGCAGGGTCAGGATGAGGGGCAGTGTCATCTTGCCTTCACGCAGGTCACCGCACAACGGCTTGCCAGTCTTGACCGGGTCGCCGGTATAATCCAGGAGGTCGTCGGCGATTTGGAAGGCCAGCCCGCAGTTCAGGCCGTAGCGCGTCAAAGCGGCAAGCGCGGTGGGCGTGGATTGGGCTAGCATCGCGCCGACCTCACAGCAGCCGGCGATAAAACCCGCCGTCTTCTTATGGATGATTGTCAGGTAAGTCTCTTCCGAGGTGTCCACGTCGCCTTTGGCCGTGATCTGCAGGACCTCGCCTTCGCTCAGGCCGACGGTGACTTTCGAAAAGACCTCGATGACGGCGATGTTCCCCTCACGGGCGGCCAGGTTGATGCTTTTGGCAAGCAAATAGTCGCCGACGAGCACGCTGATCTGGTTGCCGAAGGCGGCATTGGCCGTCGGCTTCCCGCGCCGCTCCGCCGCCCCATCCACCACATCATCGTGGATCAATGAGGCCATGTGAATCAGCTCGGCGGCGGCGGCGGAAGCATAGATCGTCCGGGCCGGGAACTGCCCGGCAGCAGCGCGGGCGGCCAGGGTCACGAGGGCGGGGCGCAGACGCTTCCCACCCGCCGAGAGGGTGTGGCCGGAAATGGCATAGGCAGCCCGGACATCAGAGCGGATCTCATCACCCAGCAGCACCTCCACGGCCGCCAGGTCGTCCTGGACGCAGTCGAGAAAATTGACCCGCGCGGCTTGGGCCGGGGCGGGAAGAACAGTGGTCTCAGAAAGAACGGCCGCAGTGGCTCCCATGCTGTTGGTTCCCATCTAAATAGTCGGCTAAAGGCTTGATGCGAGAGGCTTGACGCCGACATGAACGCAGACAAGCCCAAATGTGAGGTCTACCCAGCGCACTTCGGCCAGCCCCGCAGCGCGCATTCGGTCGGCGAGCTGCCGCCGAGTGTCAAAGAGCACCACCGAGGCGGGCAGATAGGTGTAGGCATCGGGCCTCCCGCTGACTTTCCCGCCCACGACAGGCAGTACATAGCGTGAGTGCAGCTCATAGGCCGTCCGGAACGGTCCCGGCGGCGGCTGCGAGAACTCCAGGCAGACCACACGCCCGCCCGGCCTGACGACTCGAACCATCTCGAGGAAGCCCTTGTCCCGGTCCGCGACATTGCGGATGCCGAACGCGACCGTGGCCGCATCGAAGCTATTATCGGCGAAGGGGAGCCGGGAGGCGTCCCCCTGGACCTCCCCCACCCCACTGCGGGCGAACCGCTCGGCCCCGTTCCGAAGCATCGGCAGTGAGAAGTCCGCCGCCGCCACCAGCCCGGTCGGCCCTACCGCCCGCCGCAGACGGACTGCCCAGTCTCCCGTCCCGGAGCAGACGTCCAGCACGCTGTCGCCCACCTTGAGCGCGGCGCACCGGGTCGCGAAAGCACGCCATCCGTGGTGAATGCCCGCCGACAAAAGCGAGTTCAGGAGGTCATAGCGCGGCGCGATGTCATCGAACATCGCCCGCACATACTGCGCCTTCTCCTCGTCCGTCACGGGCCGGTCAAGGACGTCAATGCCGCTCGGCGGCTTGGTGGCTAGAACAGACATTGTGAAAAAATCCGCAAACTCTGGTAAGATTATACCCACCAAGCGGCGAAGTGTCAACGCGGCAACGAAAAAGACTGAAACCTAGCAAGCGCATCGGCATCTAACCCATCAGAGAATCCATCAGAGGAACCGAGCAGCAAGGAGCAACACGATGAATATAACTATGCACGCTACGACGATCGTCGGCGTCAAGAGGGATGGTAAAGTCGCCATCGCAGGCGACGGGCAGGTGACCCTGGACAAGACCGTGATGAAGAACACGGCCAAGAAGATCCGAAGGCTATACCAGGGCAAGGTGCTGGCCGGCTTTGCGGGCAGCGCCGCCGATGCCATGGCGCTGGCGGACCGATTCGAGGCCAAGCTGGAGGCGGCCAACGGTAACTTGCAGCGGGCGGTGATAGACTTCGCCAAAGAGTGGCGCTCGGACCGCGTCCTGCGCCGCTTCGAGGCGCTGATGATCGTCGCCAACCCTGAATACCTTCTGGTCGTCTCGGGCGACGGCAACGTGCTCGAAACCGATGACGGCATCGCGGCCATCGGCAGCGGCGGCCCCTACGCGCAGGCGGCGGCCAAGGCCTTGGTCGAGAACACGGACCTGTCGGCGCGGGAGATCGCCGAGAAGGCGCTGCGCGTCGCCGCCGACATCTGCATCTACACCAATTCCAACATCACGGTGGACGAGCTATGAGAAGCCTTCCTGCCGCCGCCGCCTGTCTCCTGCTCGGCCTTGCGCCCCTGGCGGTGCGGGCCAAGGATACCCCTACCGTGCCGCCGGAACAGTCGCGCATCTTCGCGATGGGGTACACCCTGCGGGCCTGCGACTTGCGCGCCCAGGACTACGTCGAGGCCGTTCAGGCGCTCAAGACTATCGGGGACAATGATGCCGCCAACGCGGAAACGGCCCGCCGCAGCCGCGAAACGCCGAACCTGCGCCGCACGCAGGCGGTGGCCTATACACAGGCCGCGCGGCTGTTGAGCCGCATGGGGGCACCGCCTCCCCTCCAAACCTGGGCAGCGCAGACGGCAGCGCGCCTCGATGCGGCCCTAGTCTATGACCGCGAAGCGCGGGACATAGCGAAAAAGGAGCCGGACGCGGGCCGGGTCCTGGCCGAGCTGAACGAACTCCAGGAGATCCGGGTGGCCTCGGACGCCGAGCAGCCGTCCCTTGCGGTCTGGCTGAAGCTGACCGGCGGGGCGGTCGCCCTCTGGACGGCTGATGTTGGCTCTTTCGCGGCCGACCTCCACCGGGCCGCCGCAACGCCGGGGCCAAGCCTCCTTGTCGGCAGGGCCGCCCTGCGCCTGCTGCTGAAAGCCCCGCAGGGAACGCCGTCAAGTGCGCGAGGCACCCTGTCCGGCCTGGTTCCCACGGGGGGCGGCAACCTGCAAAACCTTTCGGTGACGCTGCCGGAAGCCACCTCCCGCGAGAAGATCAGCCGCGCTTATGCCGGCCTGATAGAGATCTATACTCCCGGCAAGTCGCCTGAAAAGTGAGTCAGGCGCCTGCATGAGCGGGTATGGTCTGTGGGACCGGAGTCTGCGTCCGCAAACAGTGGGTATACTGACGGCATGGAAGAAATGATGGAAGACATGACGCCGCGCGAGATCGTCGCGGAGCTGGACAAGTATATCGTCGGGCAGCAGGCCGCAAAGCGCGCCGTCGCCATCGCGCTCCGCAACCGCTATCGGCGGCGGCGTCTGGCGGACGACTTGCGCGACGAGGTCATCCCCAAAAACATCCTGATGATCGGCCCGACCGGCGTCGGCAAGACCGAGATCGCCCGCCGCCTCGCGACACTGGCCCGTGCCCCATTCGTCAAAGTGGAAGCGACCAAGTTCACCGAGGTCGGCTATGTCGGGCGGGACGTGGACTCGATGGTGCGCGACTTGGTGCAGGCCGCCCTCCGCATCGTCGAGGGCGAGAAGATGGCCGAGGTACGCGAGAAAGCCGAGGCGCAGGCGATAGACCGCATCGTGGATATTTTACAGCCACGCCGCGAGGCAAAGGCGGCGCGGATACGCATGCCGAAGCCCGGCAGTGGGGAGAATCCGCTGGAGGCGCTGTCGCAGTTCTTCAGCCAGGGTGGACAGCCGGCGCCTGCCGCGCCGGAGAAGGAAGCGCTGGAAGAGGAAACCGACGAATACGCCCAGCGACGGCGAGAGCAGGAAGGCCGCGTCCGCGAGCGCCTGCGGACGCAGATCGCCTCGGGCGTCAAAGACGAGGACCCGGTAGAGATCGAGGTAGAGGAGAGCGGCCCGACGCCGTTCATGCAGGTGATGTCGCCGCAGGGCGGCATGGAAGAGATGGGCATGGATATGCAGGGGCTGTTCGGCTCTATGATGCCCAAAAAGCGCAAGAAGCGGACTTTGACTATCAAAGAGGCGCGCGAACACTTTGCCGGCGAAGAAGCTCGGGCGCTGATTGACCAGGACGCCTTGACGCGCGAGGCGGTCACGCGGGCGGAGCAGAGCGGCATCATCTTCGTGGATGAGATGGATAAGATCGCCGGGCGCGGCGCGGGCGGCGGGTCCGGGCCGGACGTCTCGCGTGAGGGGGTCCAGCGCGACATCCTGCCGATTATCGAGGGCAGCACGGTCCAGACCAAGTACGGCCCGGTCAAGACCGACTTCGTGCTGTTCATCGCGGCGGGCGCCTTCCACCTGTCCAAGCCGTCCGACCTGATCCCGGAGCTTCAAGGCCGCCTGCCAATCCGGGTAGAGCTGGAAAGCCTGACCCAAGACGACTTCAAGCGCATCTTGACCGAGCCGCGCAATGCCCTGATCAAGCAGTACGTCGCACTGCTCGCGACCGAGGGCGTCACGGTCGAGTTCACCGACGACTCCATCACCGAGATTGCCCGCGTCGCCGCCGACGTCAACGCGCAGATGGAGAACATCGGCGCACGCCGCCTGCACACGGTCATGGAGCGGCTTTTGGACGACCTCTCGTTCGATGCCCCCGATTTAGAAGACAAGACGAGAAAGATTGACGCCGCCTATGTGCGCGAGAAGCTGGACGACATCGTCAAGGACGAGGACCTAAGCCGATACATCCTCTAGCCACCAAATCGGGTATTATAGATCTATGATAACGGTGCGGATGCTGTTTTTCGCCCATTTGCAAGATGTGGCTGGGGCGCGTGAGTTGTCCCTGAAATTGGCGGATGGCGCGACGGTGCGGATGGCGGCGCAGGAACTCGAAGGGCGCGCAGCGGGCTTCCAAACACTGCTTCGTCATGCCCGCGTAGCCGTCAACGCCGAGTTTGCCGATGCCGACACGCCGCTGAACGAGAACGACGAGGTCGCCTGGATGCCGCCGATGAGCGGGGGCACCGCGGAGCCGGCTCTGCTGACCCATGCAACGGTTGACATGGATGGACTCAGCCGGGCGGTGGAAGCCTCGGGCTACGGGGCGGTGGTGACGTTCGCGGGCAACGTCCGGGATAATGCGCGCGGCCTCCGGGTGCTCTATCTGGAGTATGAGGGCTATGAGCCATTGGCAGAAAAGCACCTGGCCCAGCTCATCGCCGAGGCCGAGGGGCGCTGGGGCGTCAAGTGCGCCGTGCAGCACCGATTGGGGCGGCTGGAGATTGGCGAGTGCAGCGTCGGCGTGGCCGTCGCCGCCCCGCACCGGGCGGAGGCCTTTGAGGCTTGCCGGTGGCTTATGGACACTTTGAAAGAGACCGTCCCGATCTGGAAGCGCGAGTTCTTCGAGGGCGGCGCGCACTGGGTCGAAGGGCCGCAGACGGTCGCAAGTGACTCGCCGTAGAAGGCTGAATTAGAAACCACCCTCCATGATCGAAATGCCGCAGACTGTCGAAACGCCGCATCCCCCCACCGTCATTCTTCGCCCGATGCGCCTTGAAGATATCGAGCACGTCTCCCGCCTGGAGCGCCGCTGCTACACTTTGCCATGGAGTTCCAGCGCCTATGTCACCGAGGTCGGCAACCCCTCCGCCTACTACACCGTCGCCACCGAGCAGGATAACACCATTCTGGGCTATGCCGGCATGTGGGTCATCATGGATGAGCTGCACATCACGACCATCGCCGTGGACCCGGTCCAGCGCGGGCGCAAGATCGGCGAGCGCCTGCTGCTAGACTTGATTGAGGAGGGCACGGCGCGCGGCGCGGAGCGGGCGACACTAGAGGTGCGCGAGCGGAACACGGTCGCCCACAACCTGTACCTCAAGTACGGATTCGAGGACGTGGCCGTCCGCAAGAGCTACTACAGCGACAATGGCGAGAACGCCCTCATCATGTGGGCCAACGACCTGATTCTCCCGGCCTACCAGTCCATGCTGCGCGACTACAAGGCACGGCTGGCGGAGGGCTAATGCGCGTCCTCCATCAGTCCATCTCCGGCCCTGAAACCTGCCACTATCTGCCCGACCGGGACGCGGCTCAGGAGTACGTTCAGGTCGGGCAGTTGTCGCCGGAAGAGTATGAAGCGTTGATGGACCGGGGCTGGCGCAAGTTCGGCCCGATGCTCTTCCACCCCGTCTGCAAGGGCTGCCGGGAGTGCCGCCCCCTCCGCATTCCCGCCGACCTGTTCACGCCCGATCGGAGCCAGCGGCGGGCGCTGGCGCGCAACGCCGACTTGACCGTCCGCTACGCCCAGCCGACCGTAGACGATGCCCGGCTGGACCTGTACCGCCGCTACCACGCCGCACAGGTGGCCTACAAGGGCTGGCCCGACGGGGAGCGGTCGGAAAAAAGCTACATCTTTCAGTTCGTCCATAACCCCCTCCCCGCCGTCGAGATCAGCGTCTGGGAAGGCGATATCCTGCGGGCGGTCGCGCTGACCGACGTGACGCCGAACGTCGTGTCGGGCGTCTACCACTTCCACGAGCCGGACTGCCGGCAGCGCGGGCTAGGGACGTTCGCCATGCTGCACACCATCGAGCTGGCGCGGCGGCTCGGCCGGCGCTGGGCCTACTTCGGCTACTATGTCGCGGGGTGCCCGAGCATGAGCTATAAGACGAACTTCCAGCCCTGCGAGATATTGGGGAACGACGGTATCTGGCATGAGCCGCAGAAGGATTGAACCATGTCCAAGAACAGGGTACAATAGGGTCAGAAGTCACAGAGAGTATAGGAACTCCGACCATGCCGCAAGGAATTGATCTCATGCCTGCCGTTTTGCCTGACGAGCGCACTCTGGAAGCGCCGGACGAGCGCGAGCAGCGGTCGCCGCCCGGCTCAGACGGGCCATATCTCGTCATCCTTTACAACTGCGACTGCCATACGTTCGAGCAGGTGGAAAAGCAGCTCCAAAAGGCCATCGGCTGCACAGTAGAAAAGGCCGAGGCGTTCGCGATCGAGGTAGACTCGACGGGCCGCGCCGTGGTCTTCTCCGGGTCGGAGGTGGAGTGCGAGAAAGTCGCTAACGTCCTGCGTCAGATCCGCCTGCAAGTAGAGACCGACAAGTCCGCTTGATCGCGCATAGCATAACCGATCTGCTCCCCCGCCTTATCACCCCCATCCCCGGCCCGCGCTCGCGCGAGATGGCCCGGCGTCTGCGCCGGGCCGAGAGTCCCAACGTCACCTATCTTGCCCCTGATTTCCCCGTCTTTTGGGAGGAGGCCCGTGGCTGCCTCGTCACGGATGTGGACGGCAACCGCTTCCTCGACGTGACGGCGGCCTTTGGGGTCGCCTCCATAGGGCATAGCCACCCGCGCGTGGTCGCCACCATCCGGGCGCAGGCGGAAAAGCTGCTGCACGGGATGGGCGACGTTCACCCCTCAGAAGTCAAAGTCCAGCTCTGCGAGCGGATCAGCAAATTGGTCCCCGTGCCTGATGCCCAGGTGATCTTAGGGCAGAACGGCGGCGATGCCGTCGAGGCCGCCCTGAAGACGGCGATGCTGGCGACCGGCCGGCCCGGCATTCTGGCGTTCGAGGGCGGCTACCACGGGCTGACCTACGGCGCGCTAGACGTGACGGCGCGGGCAGACTTCCGAGCACCATTTCAAGCCCAGCTCGGGGGCTTCGCCGGCGGCCCGCG